>USLW01000043.1 GCA_900555605.1 uncultured Clostridium sp.
GACACGCCCTGCCCCGCCGGCGGATCCACGCCCGAAAGTCGGTGGCCCGACCTGATCATCGTGGACCCCCCACGCAAAGGCTGCGATCCCGTACTGATCGAAACCATTGTGCAAGCCTCTCCCGCAAAGCTGATTTATGTATCCTGCAATCCCGCCACGCTGGCCCGGGATCTGAAGGCGTTCTGCGGAAACGGGTTTCAGTGTGAAAAGGTGCAGCCGGTGGATATGTTTCCATGGACCGGACATGTGGAGACAATCGTACTTTTGTCCCACAAGTCACCAGATAGTCATATCAATATGAAGGTTGAATTTAGAGAAGGCGAGAGAAAAGTGCCTTTGGATGCTATTGCAGAACAGGCGAAGAAGTATCAGCCGAAACCAAAAATCACATATAAAATGATACAGGATTATGTAGAGAGAAAATACGGATTTATAGTACATACAGCTTATATTGCGGAAGTGAAGAGGTCTCTGGGGTTGACAATCTATGATGCGCCTAATGCAGTAGAAGAATTGAAACAACCGAGGAAACGTCCACCAAAAGAGAAAGTGGAGGCAATAAAAGATGCAATTAAATATTATGAGGTGATTTGATGGAAGAAAGTATATATCAGATTGCAGAGAATATAAGTAAACTTTATCAAGAAGCGTATGATGCCTACCTGCCATTGGTTGAAGATGTGTGTAACAGAGAAGTATCAGAAGCTGAATGATCGTATTTGCTTGACTGCCTCTTGGATTTTGCTTGTGATACAAAAATATTAGTCCTATATAAAAAAGTTTGCAGAAGGTATTTATATACATACCCGAGCTGTATCAAATTTTATATTGAAGCGTTTCGGGAAATGTGGGAAAATGAAAAAGAATGATTGAATAATCCCGATTTTAACCGTGTGCAATTCGAGGCGGTTAAAAATGAGGCGGGTTAAATCGTTTTGTAATGACGCCAACGAAGTGGATTGCACAGATGAATGCGATTGGTATTCCAGCTATGGGGATATGGAGATGGCAGTCCCCCGTGATCGTAACGGTGACTATGAGCCACAACTTATCAAAAAGTACCAGAATACGGTGTTTTCCACTACGGTAAGAAAAGTCATCTACAGCACAAATGCGATCGAGAGCTTGAATGCCACATACCGAAAACGAAACCGCCAACGCAGCGTGTTTCCCAGTGATACAGCACTGCTGAAGGCGCTCTATCTGTCAACCTTTGAAGCAACAAAGAAATGGACCATGCCAATACGGAACTGGGGACAGGTTTATGGGGAACTGCGCATTCTGTATGAGGGACGGTTACCGGAATAGAGCTCGTGAGCGCGTTTCAAGTTTTTTGCGTTTACACAAGACTTGAAACGCGCTCCCAAGAAAATGTCCGCACCCCCCACTTAACCAAGAGTTTAATCCCGATCGCCGAATAATCGGCGGTCATTTTCATTTCGCGGCGAAAATCGCTTCGTTGTCCAGACTTACCGCAGATCGGTTACAGTTCTGTTTGCTCGTTTGTCGTTATTATAATCTCCCTCTGGTTAACCCTTTTTCCGTTTATGAATCAGGTTATATAACATGCCTCCACATAAAACCGTAATCACAACAGAAAGAATCCATAATAAATAGTTATCCGATATTTTTAACACTATAAGGCCTATAACAACTGAAGTGAATATTAAGACAAATAATCTAAATAGCCTTTTCATTTTAAATCATACTCCTATTTATATAATGAATATAACTCTTCAGGATATTAAAGTATAAAACCATGATACGATTTCTCTAATAATACCAGTAATACTACCTGCCAAAATAGTGAACCCCAAAGTGAGATTTCTCACGAACAATTGATACCATGCATCTCCATTAAATCTGTGCAGTAATCAAATTGGCGCCACAGAAAGCCTGTTCCGAGCTGCAGCTCATCGAAGGCCTTTCTGCCCAATGCATCCGTTTTACTGTGACTCAACCTTTTGATTTACTCATTATTAAATTAATCAATGAAATAACAGATGAAATGAAAAGTGATGTATAACCGATCCATCCTACAATCACATTATCTGTAATTAAGTATAATGGCATAAATATTAAAACCAATAAATACATGATAATTAAAACAATCTTCATAAAACACCCCCATACCAGAAATTGGCAATCCGTCCAATTCCCCAAATTGCAAACACTACTGCAACGATCCCCATGATAATCTGACCAGCAATCGGAATTGTAATTCCAGCAATTGCAGCTACAAGGCCAATCAACGTAATCGTTAGACCTCCTAAAGCAGTAAGCCAGTCCATGCATTTTTTTCCAATTGGTTTTAAGCCAATTCCACGCTTTATCCGCAATCCAATCCTTACAGAAAGTTTCCCACACCCAATCCTTGCAAAAAGTCTCCCAGACCCATTTCTTACAGAAGGTTTCCCAGGTCCACTTTTTACAGAACGTCTCCCAGACCCATTTTTTTAGGAATGTGTTATATACCATCTCCTTGCAGAATTTTTCCCACACCCATTTTTTACAAAAAGTATTCCATATCGCATCTACAATTCCTTTTTGCCAGATGGTATTTTTAAAGAAACCCGCTACGGTTGAACCGGTGTTTTTTATCCATCCCCATGTGCAGCTTCCTGTTCTTTTCATACAGTTCCATGCGGTATTGCTTGTCTTTTTGACCCATCTCCATGCAGTAGAGGCCCCTTTCTTTATACCATTCCAGCAGTCTGTGAACCAGTTTTCTCCCAAGCTGTCTGTTCGCATTATGGGATTATTCTGTGTATATGCAAACGCATTATGATCCGGCATATCATCAATCGCATTTTCTTCCTCATCCGCATTCAGAAACCTTCCAACTTCCGGATCATAATACCGGCTCTGCAGATAATACCAGCCCGTCTCGGCTGGACATTTATATGTACCCGGCAATCACTTTCGTGATTACGCGGTCGTTATTCTCACTTTTATTCCTGTTTCAAATTTCGTCCGCCGTTCCGATGAAACGGTAGACAATGCTGATTTCCTGTTCATGGCAACCGTCCACCTTAACGGTATGCCCGATTTCAATTCGCTCAATTAACCGATTGAGCATATTCGCTGTCAGAGTTTCTACATTCAGAAACTCGTCCAAAATTGCTTTGAGTTTTTGCACATTCTGTTCATCGTTTTCCGTGCTATTCAGCTCGGTTTCGATTATCGCAAGTTTTGCAGTCAGTTGCTTTTGTTCCTGCGTGTACTCGGTCAACATGGAATGGTAACTATCCGAATCCAGCAGGTCGCTTGCAAAATCCTCATACAGCTTTTTGATAATCTTTTTCAGCACAGTCAATCGCTTGTTGATTTTCGCCTGTTCCGCTATCAGCTTGTCCGCTTTTACATGCTTTGCCGTTTTCTTGCAAATGCACTCCAACAATTCTCCGCTTTCCATTCTTCCAGCAATATCCCGGATCCGTTTCAGCACTTCCGCATACAGAGCATCATAATAAATATAGTGGTTTTGCTTACACTGTTCGGGGTTGCTGTAATGGTTTGTGCAGCGGATTAGCGGTGTTGGCCCAGATTTCAGTGGCTTCATCATCAGCGTCATACGGCGTCCGCACTCGGCACAAAAGGTCAGGTCTTTGAACACATTGTCAAAGTTATGCTTTTTCGGCCGGTGCCGTAAACTGATTAAGGTTTGCACACGTTCATAGTCCTCCCGACTGACAAGCGGTTCATGGCGGTCGGCAACAACGATATGCTGTTCTTTCGGTACTCTGGCACACTCTTTCGTCTTGTAGTTGATAACCTCGACCTTGTGGTTCACCATATCTCCGGTGTATACCTGATCCCGGAGAATGGCTCTCACGGTCTGATAACACCAGCCGAAAAGAGAATCCTTGCCCTGCTGATACCTCGAAAAGCGTGTGTCGCCGTTCTGCGCCTTGCAGACGCCCGGTGTGATAATTTGCCGTGCGGTCAGAATCCGACTGATTTGCGAAAGACTGTTTCCTGCAAGAGAAAGACGAAAGATTTCCTTTACCACGGCTGCAGCTTCATCATCCACAATTAAACGGTTTCGGCTTACTGGGTCTACCTTGTAGCCGTAGGGGGCTTGTGCGCTGATATAGTACCCCTTGTAGGCTCTTTGACGTTTCGCTGACTTCACCTTACGGGACAAGTCTTTTGCGTACATATCGTTCAGAATATTCTTGAACGGCGCAATATCATTGTCATCCCGGTTGGTGTCGATTCCGTCATTCACGGCGATATACCGTACCCGCTTCCGGCTGAAATACACATCGGTGTAATAGCCGGTCTGGATATAGTCTCTGCCCAGTCTGCTCAAGTCCTTGGTAATGACAAGATTGATCTTGCCGCCATCAATGTCCTCAAGCAATCTTGTGAATGCCGGACGGTTGAAATTCAGCCCCGAATAGCCGTCATCCGCATAGATTTCGTAAATGGAAAATCCTCGCTCGTGGCAAAAGCCCTCCAGCATCATTTTTTGTGTTTCAATACTGACGCTTTCGCCTGCCTGTTCGTCGTCCTTGCTTAATCTGCAATAGACTGCTGCGCTGTAAATGGCTGGCTCATTCCTCACTTGTTCCATGTTCTGCTCCGTTCTGGGAACAAAGTGAATCCTGAGATTGTTCGGTTTCTTTTATTATACCGAGGTATATGCTCTCCGCCAATGCGGCAGCATTTGACAAAAATACTGCTGTAAAGATATCTTCTGGATTTTGCTTGCCTGTAAAACACTCGTGAACAATCAGTTTAACCTTTCCCATAATTGCCTCCTTTACCGTGAGAGTAACAGTCGGAGGAAGAGAAAGCCCTCCAACTGTTTCCTCACTGAAAGGCGAAAATGCAGGCCTCAATTTTGAATGTTCACAAAATGTTTACATACTACAAGTGATCTGCTATGTGCCAGCAAGCATCGCCGTTGTGATACCACGGCACTTTATCAGGAATCTCCTGAAACCTCTTTAAGGGATTGGGATTATCTCCACAGTCTGACTTTTGACGGGCTAAAGAGGATAAACACTAATCTGCCATCTTAATTGAATCTAAAATGTTTTTCAACTTTTCTCCTCCAATGTTGGCATCTAGTAAATCATCAACGCTATCAAAGACCTGCTTTTTTTGGTTGCCCTCTAAATTCTCCATTAACCAATATTCCACACGTCTCTTTTTTAGGAATTTTTTTATACAAAAACAAGCGAGGCAATAATGTTTTCCTTTGTAATCAAATTCTATTTCTCCGTGAGCATTTAAAAGTTTTTCTATATCCACTTTTCTACCACCTCGATCTCCACAAGTTATTTATAGGCTCGGACCATGGATTAGAATTAGGAAAATTTATTTTGTGACCATGAGGAATAGAGTGATATTTTGGGCCGCCATGGTTTGTGTAGTCAAGTTGGAAAGTAGCCTTTCCGTTTACATTATAGAATCTGGTGTTTGTTACTTTTCCGTTTTTTATTGCACTTTGTGATGATAGAGGTTTTCCCGTTTTTCCTAATTTCCCAGCGACCTGTGTATTTCTCAATGCCTGTGTAGCTCGCCCTGCTCCTCCAGTGATAGCGCCAGTTATTGAGCCTTTCATAAAGCCATCAGCACCACCTTCAAGTGCAGCTTTACCAGCACCTTTCCAACTTCCGGTTGATACACGATGACTTATAGCTCCTCCAGCGGCTCCTGTAGTTGCACCAATTGCACCACCAATTACTGCGCCTTTTAGTGCTCCAGCTGCAATAAAGCCAGCTACACCAGCACCAGCGCCACCTATGGCAACTGTTACAATCGCAGCAGCGGCTATAAACGCTGCACCGACCAACAATTTTGTTGCCCAAGAAGGCCATGTGCCATCCTCGTCGGTCATGTTTACAGGATTATTGCCGCAGTAAGCAAACAGATTCATTCCGGTTACATTACCGGTTGTCAGCTGGCTATCCGCATGAATAAACCGCCCAACCTCTGGATCATAATACCGGCTCTGCAAATAATAAAATCCTGTCTCATTGTCGTAATAGTATCCTCTGTACCGGAACGGGTTCAGATACCCGATATGCCCGGTGCTCGTGACTGTGTTTCCCTCACCATCCTCAATACGAATCAGCTTTCCCCAGCTGTCATATATATATTTTGCCTCTATAGTATACCCGCTGCTTACCGATCGTGCAATCCCCGTCACGTCCCCCTGCGCGTTTTTCAGGTATACATAGTAGCACCCGTTATACCGGAATCCCATGATGCTTCCCGTATCGTCATAGTAAAAATAAAACGCGTTTGTGCTTCCCGTTCCTGTGTATTGGATCAGGATTTGTCCGTTCATCACAAGGTATTTTGTTGTTACACCGTTTACCGTCTTCTGCGTCCGGATTCCCTCCTCGTTATACAAATAGCTCGCCGTAAGGTTCTTGCTCGTACTGCTTGCCCCTGCCAGCCTTCGCCCCTGCTTCCATGTAAAGGTATATGTCCCGTTCAGATACGACAGCGGATTCCCACCTCCGTCGTATGTAATGCTCTTCCCGTGATAGCTGGTCAGTTTGTCCTTCCAGCTTCCGTCATATCCGTATATGATCTCCGCAATCGGCGTATACCAGCTTAAATCTGTTGCCGTCGTATACGCATACTCTTTCTTTTTCTTTAAATTTCCGCCCTCATACTCATACGTAATCGTTTTGTTCAGGATCAGGTTATCCTCCCGGATCAGCTGGTTTCTATGATCATATTCGTATGAGACGCTTTTCGACGTTCCCTTCTCCGGATCGTATTCCGTGTAGCCTGTAATATTTCCCTTTTTGTCATAATAGTACGCATAGTTTACCGGTTCCTTCACAACACTTCCGCTGCTTGCATTCCGGATCTCATACCCCATTCCTGAAATCCGCTCGCTGGCGCTGTCTGTGTATCCCTCGTATGCATCGTATTCATACCATGTGCTCAGCTGATAATTGGTTCCCGTGATCGCGCTTGTTTTCTTTGACGCGACTCTTTCCAGCTTATCGCGCGTATACATTTCATACAGCATGGTTCCGTCATAAAATGCCGTGCTTAAGGTTCCTTTCCGGTTGTATTCATATCTCACGGACATGTTTAAGCTGCCGGCGGTCTGATAATGCATGGTCGTCTGCTTGCTGCTTCCGTCAAAATCCTGGTACGTATAACGGATCTGCTCTCCGCCGCTTCCTATCACGCTGCTCAGGCGGTCTCTTCCGTCGTAATCGTACAGCCACGTGACGCCGTTTTCATGGTCCGTAACCTTTCCTACCTGACCGGAGCCGTTATAGTCGTACAAATATTTCGTGCTGCCGTTATCGCTGACTGCGATCAGCCTTCCGTCCTCGTCATATTCATATCCCATCACCTGATTATTTCCGTATGTCAGGCTGGTCATCTCTCCCGTAGTGCTGCTGTAGCCATAACGCGCAAGCTGCTGTCCTCCTGCCGTTACCGTATACGGCCGGGTATATCCGTCATACGTAAATCCATATGAAAACCCATTCTGTGTGATGGTGCTGATCTGGTCTCCGGTATAGGTATATGTAACCGTTTCTCCCGGGTCCTCATCCTCAAATTCCGACTCCGTAACCGATGTCACACGCCCCACTGCGTCATACGTATACGTTTTCAGCCGGCTTTCATTATCCCGCTCCTCGGTAAGCCGTCCTATGCTGTCATATTCATACCATTTGATGTACCCGTTGGGATCCGTTTCTTTTGTTAACTGCCTGTAGTCCGCAGTATATTCGTACAGCGTCCGTGATAGATCCACCATCATCCACGCACCGCTGTCCTGTTTGAATTGATAGATCAGGAATTTGCATACCGGATTGCCGTAGCTGGGGCCGCCTGAGCCGTAAACATATTGGGTAATCAGATATTCATCCTCCGTTCCCGCCGTCTCTTTATTCCGTATGACCGTTGCCATATCTGTCAGCAGCCTGCTGCCGTTATATGTATACGATATGCTTTCTTTGATATTTCCGTCTTCTTTGATGATTTCTGTTGCAGCCTTGGATACATAGGTCGGGTGGTACGTATACTCTGTCGTATGGATTCCATATTGGATCTTTGTCGGGTAACCGTTGGCATTGTATGTATAAAATGTCCCTCCATCCATTTTATACAGCATGACATCGTCAAAATATCCGTCATTTGCCTGATTTCCATAGGTCAGTACAATCCGGATCCGGTTATATGCCCGCGTCGTCTTCAGCACGCCGTATGTATTCTGCCAATCCGATATCAGGGGATGAAACGCAGCGCTTACAATGGCTCCGGCACTGCTGCTTCCTGTATCGGTATCCAGATACGCCGCAATCCGCACCTCAAATGTTCTGCTGTTCCAGCCCGATACCAGTGCCGCTGCTTTTCCCCGGGCGCCGAATAGAAAGGTATCTCCTGCTTCTCCATTGACATAGATATCCTGGTATACAGTCGTCGTAACGCCCGGCGTTCCCGTCATTTTCAGCATCTGGTCGCTGATCGTATACGTGCCGGTTGTTCCCAGCTTGCTCCACTGATAATTTCCATGACTAAACGGGCTGTTTTCCACGAAATTCAAATGACCGCCTGCCGCCGCGCTTTCCTCTATTTGCATATCGTCTACGTAAGCCGTTCCGTTTGCCTGCAAAAAAAGAACGCGGCATACAACTAAATCTAAATTTGCTGAAGTTACCGTCACACTTTTTGACATCCGGATCCAATCAGACGTGCTTTTTGTCTCCACTGCGCTTCTTTCCGTCACCCATTGGTCGTCCTCATTAAAATATCCGATCTCTAAGCATATTCCGCCGCCGCTGGTCTGCAGTGAGATGATTTTCATATATACGCTGAAGGTAAATGTCGTCCCCGGCGCAATATATTTCAAGTTTTCAAGTCTTCCGTCAACCTGCGTGCCGCTGTCCTTTGTAAGCTTATAGCTGTAATTTCCCGTACGGGCAAAGGCAGCAGACCGTTCCATGGTTAAGCCGCTGGCATATATATCATTTCCCTGCGGAACACATTCCGCCCCGCCATATATCATATGGTTTCTCACCAGCGGGATCTCGTCTGACTGGAAACGCACCAAATTCCGCCGTTTTGATGTATTCTGGTACTGCTGAAAGACGGCGCGGCCTTCATGGTCCACAATCCCAGTGGTCCTGCCGTAGCTGTCAAAGGATACATATTCTGTTCCCCGGTAATTTCCGTTATATCTGTGTTCCACCACCGTCCGACCCGGCTCATAGGTAAAATTCATCCGTTCGGCAGGAAGCCCTCCCTGCTGGGAAAGAATCGAGACGCCCCCTATGATATACTGGCTGCGGATTGTCTGAAAACTGAACGAAAAGAAATTTTCACCGACCGCATGCGCATACCGGAATAAATGGCTTTCGATACTCGTATCAAAACTCGTACTGCGGTTATCCGCATACCGAATAGACGACAGGTTGCCGTTTGTATAACTGTACTGGATCGTCTGTCCGGCAGATGTCATGCCGGTCAGCTGATTGGTTGACGAATCATAGGTAAAGCTGATGGCTACGTTGCCGCCGTCCCTTGCCTCGGTAAGCCGCGTAATTCCATTTACCGCCGCATAAGTATAGGTTCGTTCGTTTCCTGCCGTGTCTTTTTCCTTGATGATATTCCCAAGGGCGTTAAAATGCATTTGATTGCCGTCGCCGTCCTCCAGCAGATAGGTGTAGGACGCATTGTTTCCCGGCTTTGTGAGGATGACATTTCCATTCTCTTCTGAAATATATTCGGCGGTATCCGCTGCGGACTGTTTGAAAAAATGTCTGCCTCCGTCTCCGTCCGTATAAATCAGATAACGGTTTCCCGAAATTGTGGTCTCCGTGACGGTCCGGATCAGGTTCAGACGCCAGCCGTGGCCATATAACGTATCAAGCGTTGTGGTAATTCCGTCTGCCGCTTCACTCAGAATGTATGTGTGGGATACGGACAGCGGCATGCGCAGACCATAAGTGGACAGATCCTCATGGACATAAATCATATCCCCGGTGTAATCCGTCACATACACGGTCCCGCTTCTGCCGATGGATAGACTGTGGGTGGACCGGTGATCCGCAAAGCCCGTATGACTGGTATAGGTAATTGCCAGCGTCGGATACAGCGATGTATCCGAACCGCGGCGGGACTGGAAGCTCGCGTACGCTAAGTCAGAAGTGGCGGTGCTTTCTTCCTTGCCGTATTTCAGCATAATTCCGTAATGATTGCCCGCATTGCGGTACCACTGATCCACCAGCTTGGTGAGTACCCATATCTTATCCATATTGGCGGAGGATTGATAGCAATTGATCACATCAATCACATCTGTGCCCACGCCCCCTGCTGTCATGGCCGGCTGATTGTTCCACGTCAGATTGGTGGGACTCCAGGACCGCAGCACTTCATACACCTCCAGATCCAGCGCATTGGCGCTGTTCCAGGTGCTGTAAAAGGTTTGATAATACGTCAGATACGCGCTGCAGATCCGATCCGTCGTTTTCAGGCTCGGCAGCGTAAAATTCACATAGGCCCGCAGCTTTCCGTACGAGGTCCCGCTTTCACGTCCGATATAAATGTTGGACCAGATATTCATGGAATTGCTGTCCGGCGATTTGGAATATACGGTGGCGTCCTGGATCGCCGCGGCTGTGGACGGTGTATATGTAGTAGGATCGATTTTCACCGGGAATACGCGCTCCGGCGCATGGATCCATTCCGCCGAGGCGCTGACGGTCACCAGATAGCTGCCGCTCTGTCCTGTATGTTCCG
>USLW01000044.1 GCA_900555605.1 uncultured Clostridium sp.
GATGCACAGCCGCTTTTCACATGAATTTTATGCGGCCCTTACAACAGACACCGCATGTCCTCCGGTAGGGGAGCGGTGATGTGGAGAAGCTGATCCGTCAACGGATGGTGCAGCCACAGCTCATAGCTGTGCAGTGCCGGGCGGGCGATGAGAGACTTGTCCTCCGCGCCGTAGAGCCAGTCACCGGTGAGGGGACAGCCGATGGCGGCCATATGGAGCCGCAGCTGATGGGTACGGCCGGTGATGGGCCGCAGCCGCAGCAAGGTGCGGCCATGGGAGACGGATAGGGTTTCGTACTCCGTGCGGGAGGGCAGACCCTCCGGGTCGACACGGCGCTTCAGCAGCGAATCCGGCTGGCGGCTGATGGGCAGGTCGATGGTTCCCTTGGTTGGCTGGGGCACGCCGTCGCCGTCTGCCGCGGAACCAGAAGCAACACTGCTGATTCAGACCGGCACACCGTCGGCTCCCGTTTCTGCGGAACCATCCCTTACGCCGTCCGCCGCAGCTTTTACCCCATCCGCAACGCCCGTCATAACACCCTCTCCTGCGCCGACTCCTACGCCGGCCGTATGGACTGCGGATTCGTATCAAAGCGATGAAATTTCAATCAAGATAGAGACAGTGGTCACCGGCGCCGGAGAAGATCTGGTGACCTATTATGCCGCAGATATTCGGATTGCAAATATTGAATGTATCCGTACTGCCTTCGCACATGATACCTATGGTAAAAATTATGCGCAGAGCGTGCTGCAGATCGGGCGTGCGCACAATGCGATTCTGGCAATCTCCGGAGATTCCTACGGATTAATGGAGCGGGGCGTTGTCGTGCGCAACGGCAGGCTTTACCGTTCCGAAAAAAATGCGTCAGACATCTGTGTCCTGTATTACGACGGCACCATGGAAACCCTCTCGCCCGGCGACTATGAGGAGGAGGCGCTTAAGGAGTATCTGATCAGCAAAGGCGCCTATCAGGCGTGGTGTTTTGGACCTATGCTGCTGGATCAGGACGGAAAGGCGCTTACAAATTTCAATACCTCCAGCTATCTGCTGTCAAAGCATCCCCGCTGCGCCATCGGGTATTATGAACCGGGGCACTATGTATTTCTCATCGTAGACGGCAGGCAGAGCCATTCAAATGGTCTGAGTATGCGGGAGCTGGCCCTTCTTATGGAAGCGCTGGGCTGCCGCACGGCCTACAATTTAGACGGAGGCCGCATTGCATTGATGACGTTTGCCGGCCAGGTTTATACAAAGCCCTCTAATTCCGGCCGGGATGTCAGCGATATCATTTATATTGGAGAGCGAAACGAATGAAATTTCCGCAGGGACTGAAACGGCTGCTGCCGCATCTGACAAATATATTGGCAATCATGCTGGTGGTTCTTCTGATCATGGACTATTATAATCCTTTTATGGATTTTCTGGATAACAGCATAGCGGCGGCCCTGCAGTGGGCGCTCTGCATTTTAACAATCACGCTTTCCGTCGCCACGATTTACCGGAACTGGAGAAGCCGCAGATAGCCGCCGTTCCGATATCTGGCACATGCATCTTACATCTGATTCTTATACCGCAGCGGGGAGGCGCCGTATTTTTTTTTAAAGGCGGCAGAAAAATGCGCCACAGACGAAAAGCCGCAGGAATAGGCAATCTCTGTAATATTATGCCGGTTTGCGCTGAGCATCCGGCAGGCAGCGGTCAGCCGGTACTCGATTAGGTACTGCTGCGGAGAAATCCCTGTATCTGACAGAAACAGGCGGTATAGATAGGAGCGGTCCAGTCCCACATGCCTGGCAATATCCGATACCGTAATGTGATAATTATAATTTTGTTCGATATAGTTGACTGCCTCTGAGATATAGGTATTGCGGTCCGGCCCCAGACGCAGCAGCCGCTGCTGCATCTGGGAGAGATTCTTGTTATGAATGGAGAAAAATCGATAAAGCAGGGACAGCAGCCCGCAGCGGTCCGCGTTGCCGGAAAGGCTGATTCTGTTCATTTCCGCTAAAACACGTTCCGTTTGTTTCAGCGGGGAATGAAAGGTCAGCTCCGGTGATTTCATCCCCGCTTCCGCCAGCAGTGCAGCGGCCTCCCCTCCGTAAAATCCAAACCAATAATATTCCCATGGATCATCATGGTCCGCTTTATATACCGTAGTGACAAAGGGCTCTATCAAAAAGCCCTGCCCTGCCTGCAGCGCGTAAGTTGTTCCGCCTACCGTATAAGTACCACAGCCGGAAACAGCATAATGGATCAGAAAATGATTGCGGACCGCCGGACCGTATTTATGATCCGGGGGCGTTTTCTGATATCCGCATTGATAGATGGTTAATTTATCCTCCATATCAATCCCCATTTCGCGCGAGACCTCCTGTCCGCAGATATCATAGCAGGCATCTTTATAAAATACAATCTACAAATACAACATATATATAAAAAAACACAACATGGCGCTATTGGAATAAAAGACGGGAAATCATATACTGTGCATGTCGGCGCAAGCGGACATAGCAAAATAAATGTAACATGAAAGCAAAGAAGCGCCAAACCCGCGGCATCTGCCTCATTCTTCTGAACCAGCGGCTAAAGCAGAGGGTTTTGTTTTGCGGTACGCGGATTTCTTTCATGGCTGCAGAACAGGCGCACAGCCGGCGGCCTCCGCCAATACTGGCACCGGGCGGCGGCACGGCGGCTGAATTGAAAAAGGAGGCGGATATTTATGTTTAAAGTTACCTTTGTCGGAGCAGGAAGCACGGTTTTTGCAAAAAATGTGTTGGGCGATTGTATCCTGACGCCGGAGCTCGGGCCCTTTGAGATTTGTCTGTATGACATTGACCCGGTCAGGCTGGCAGACTCCAAAGCAATGCTGGATAACATCAACAAAAATCACAATGGACTGGCGGATATCAAAGCAACGCTGGACCGCAGGGAGGCGCTTGCCGGTGCAAAATATGTGGTAAATGCCATCCAGGTCGGCGGATATGAGCCATCGACTGTCATTGACTTTGAGATTCCGAAGAAATACGGCCTGCGGCAGACCATCGCCGATACATTAGGAATCGGCGGTATTTTCCGGGCGCTTCGGACCATTCCCGTTATGGAAGAAATTGCAAAGGATATGGAAGCAGTATGTCCGGATGCGCTTTTTATCAATTACAGCAATCCCATGGCCATGCTCAGCGGCTATATGCAGCGGTTTACGAAAATTAAAACCGTCGGTCTCTGCCACAGCGTACAGAGCTGCGCCTCCGGACTGCTTTCTCTGCTCCAGATGCACGAATACGTATCAAACTGCAAATGGGAGATCGCCGGTATCAATCATCAGGCGTGGCTTTTAAAGATTACGAAAAAAACCGGCCGCGACCTCTATCCGGAAATCAAGAGACGTTCGCTGCATCCCACGCCGGATATTCCGAATGCAGACCTGGTACGCCGCGATATTATGCATCGCTTTGGTTATTATGTGACAGAGTCCTCGGAGCACTCTTCGGAATATCTGCCCTGGTATATCAAAGAAAAATATCCGGAGCTCATTGAGCGGTATCAAATCCCGCTGGACGAATATCCGAGACGCTGCATCGCACAGATCGACGGCTGGAGTAAAATGCGTGAAGCCCTTGTGAATGATACCGCGCTGACGCACAATAAAACACACGAATTTGCCTCCTATATTATCGGCGCAATGGAATCCGACCGGCCTTACCGGATCCACGGCAATGTCCTGAATACCGGCCTGATTACGAATCTGCCGCAGAACGCATGTGTCGAGGTTCCCTGCCTGGTGGATCAAAACGGCATCAATCCTTGTGTTGTCGGCGATCTGCCGGAGCAATGCGCAGCCTTGAACCGGACCAACATCAACGTGCAGCTTCTGACGATTGAAGCAGCCGTAACACGGAAGAAAGATTACATTTATATGGCGGCCATGCTGGATCCGCACACCGGCGCCGAATTATCCCAGGATGAAATTACGGCAATGTGTGATGACCTAATTGCGGCCCACGGCTCTTATCTCCCGGAATACTTCTGATCATTTCACGCATCTGTTCACGCGGACGCCGGTCTGTCCGGTAAGCTGTACTGCGGCTTCCGGCGTCCTGATTGTCCGTTTTCTGCAGCATTTGACAGCGCTGTGCATCCTCTTTTTTACGCGAGGCAGGCGTCAAATGCTGCAGCTTTATTTTACACCGCGCGCTTCGCATCTCAACAATTAAAAATCCCTTTATAACTTAAAATTTATCCCTCCGTTCCTCCGGGGTGCCTTTTTCCCAGCATAATCCTGCCTTGCGGGATTCCCCGTTTCCTCGCAAGGCAGCGCCGGATAAAGACTGCCGCTGCTCTTTGATTCAGAATTTTTCAAAAAATAAAAATCAGACAGACACAGCCGGGCATGTTCCGCGCATATATTGCTTATGAACGATATCTGCAATCGCAAGCACTATAAATTTGTCCTATAAAACAAGTTTTTCGACAAGTATAGCGGCTTCGTTTATATATAGGGAGGGCTACATTTGGGCATGTCGGGTTTTGTCACAGGAGGGAATCTATTTCCGAAACCATTGTCTGCAGAAGAAGAAGCATTCTATTTGGATCAATATGCCGCGGGGGATGCAAATGCACGGAATATTCTGATCGAGCACAATCTGCGCCTGGTAGCACATATCGTAAAAAAATATACTTCCCAAAATACCGGTTCCGAAGATCTGATCTCCATCGGCACCATCGGTCTGATCAAAGCAGTTTCGACGTTTAATAAAGAAAAGGGCAGCAGACTTGGGACTTATGCCGTTCGCTGCATCGAAAATGAAGTTTTGATGTACATCCGTGCAGGCAAAAAATACAATAACGAGGTTTCCATCGACGAGCCGGTGGGAATCGACCGGGAAGGCAATGAAATCGCGCTGATGGACCTGCTCAGCTGCGAGGAAGACGAAATCTTTGATTCTATCGATAAAAAGCTGCAGACCAAAAGGCTGTATGAAGTCATTAAATCTTGTCTTCAGGAACGTGAGCGCGTAATCATTGAGCTCAGGTACGGACTGCTCAACGGCATAGAGCGCACACAAAAGGAGGTCGGTAAGATGCTGGGGATTTCCCGTTCCTATGTAAGCCGAATCGAAAAGCATGCATTA
The DNA here is from genome assembly GCA_900555605.1 of uncultured Clostridium sp. Lineage (GTDB taxonomy): Bacteria > Bacillota > Clostridia > UBA1212 > UBA1255 > UMGS1851. The sequence goes on from USLW01000044.1 coordinate 5,133, forward strand.
GAAAAGCTGCAAAGCGCCTTTGACAAGCCGGGTATGTAAAACGCGGCGGCTCAGCAAAGCAGCATGTAAAAATAAAAACCGGGCGGGCCTGCATTCAGCAAGCGCGCCCGGCCTGACGCCAATACGTTATCGGCAGCCGTTCAAATCCGTATTCGGCTTCTCTTTTCAGGGCCTGTTATGTTCCTCTGCCGATTATCCGCCCGGCTTATGAGGATACCTTTCCGCCGCTTCTTTTTTTCATCCGGAATATAAGGCTGATGCAAAGGCAGCCTGCGAATGCCGGCGCAAAATAGAAGAGCAGAGACAGCGTGCTGTCACCTGTAGGCGCAATCGGCTCTGTGGCGGGAGGCGTCGCAGGCTCCGGTTCCGTGCCGGTCTCTTCATAATGCGCGCTCTTTACATAGATTCTGGCATCATGCGCCAGCAGCCCCAGTCGGCCGCCGATGATGTCCGCAGCAGCCAGCGCAGCGATCTCTTTTCCGTTCAGCGAAAGTTTCGCTTCCCCGGTCTCAGCATCATAGGACAGGGTAAAGGTATAACGCATCGGATCAGCCCCCTTATCCTTCAAAACAGGGCAAATCTCATCCGCCTCCAGCTTCCTGCCGATATATTCCTGATCGCGGATATTATACACGACACTTTGCTCGTCCACCATAAAGATAACGCATTCTTTCTGGGGATCTGCGGTGCTGTCGGTAAACGCCGGTGCGCCGAAGGCAATTCCGAACCCATATCCTTCAATTCTTTCCATTTCCGCAGCATACACAAAAGATTTTGTTCCGTCCGCGGCTATATCGGAAAAAGCAAAATCAAAGGTCGTGCGCTCGCCTCCGTCCAGATAGCCCGCCGTTGTAACGGTCCAGCCGGATTTGAATCCCATCCAATTGGTCATATTGGTATCAAAGCCGCCATCCTGAACCGAAACAACCGCGCTTTTACACGCAATCCGTGCATCGTGCGCCATTAAGCCAAGCCGTCCCGAAAAATTTTCAGCAGAATTATAAACAGCAACGGTCTGGCCGTTCAGAGAAAACACCGCGGTTTTCAGCGCTGCGTTGTATTTTACCCGAAATGTAAAGGTATCCGTTGCCTTTTCCGCATCCGTCAGCGCTCTTCCCACCGGTCCCGTAACGGATGCATTATCTTTGAACGCGTTGTAATACACATTGCCCGGATCTGCTATAAAATAGAGATATCCGTTCTTGATCCCATCGCGGGACGCGGCATCCCCGACGCATAGCATCAGGCCCGCGCCGTATCCGGACTTTTTCTGCAGCGTAACGGTATAGGTAAAATCTTTTGTTCCGTCCACCGTATAGTTCGAAACCGCAAAATCCTCTACGGTTTGTTCCTCGCCGTCGCAATAGCCTTCATCCGTTGTATTCCAAGTAGATTCCACCCCTGTCCAGCCCTCTAAATTGGTTTGAAAGCTGCTTCCTTCCGCTTCGGCAGGAATTGCAGGGCAGCAGACCAGCAGCAGAAGCGCTGCGGCAAAAGCAGTGATTTTTTTAGTACAAACCTGATAAAACATTGTAATTTCTCCTCTTCTGTCAGCAATATCGATTCCATTTGCTTAAGAACGTTTTTTCTTCACGATGATGATTCCTGCCGCGGCAATTCCCGCAGCCGCAATTACCGCAAGGACGACCCAAAGAACAAGTCTATCCGCACCGCCAGCCTGTTCTCCTGCATGAGCGGCGGAAGGTACGGCGGGCGCCTTCGTAGGCGTTTCAGCCGGAGCCGTTGTTGCGGAAGGCGTCTCAGTCGGAGCCTGCGTGGGCGTCTGCTCCGGCGTCGGCGTTGCAATATGCTCTTCATATATCGCACTTTTCACACGGACCCGGGCATCATGCGCAACCAGTCCGAGATAACCGGCAATCCCATCCTCCGGATAATAGACCTCAATCAGATTATCATTTAAGTAAAATTCAACGACCGCATCCTCAGCATAATATTCCAGTACAAACGTATACAGCATAGGCTCTGCCGTAATGTCCGAGGCCGCAGGACATTTTTCATCTTCCGTCAGCTGGCGTCCCACTGCTTCTCCATCCTTGATGCTATAGGTTATGCTCAGCGGATCTACGATAAACTTGATATATTGCCGCATCACGGCATCTCTGCTGCTCTTATCCGGCGCCGCAAACACAAGGCCAAAACCATATCCGTTAATCCGTTCCATCTGTACCGTATAAGTAAAGGAGGTACTGCCATCAGCCAGAACATCGGAAAAAGCAAAATCAAACACACTCTGCTCCGTACCGTCAAGATAACCGGCAGGCGTTTCTGTCCATATAGACTCCACGCCCGCCCAATTGGTCATATTCGTTTCAAAACCGCCGGTGGCGCCCTGCTGCGCATCTGTCACAGTAAGCTGCGCACGTTGAAAATGTGCCTGGGCAGCGTGCGCAATAATCCCGAGCCGGCCTTTGATGATCTCCACATCCGTGTATTCGGTCTCGATTTGAACCCCGTTCAGCGCAAAAATAACGGAAGCCGTAGCCGTACTGTATTTTGCGGAAAACGTTAGGCGCTTGCTCTGTTTTTCTTCTGCGGTCAGCGCTCTTCCCATGGGTCCCGTGATAGACTCGCCGTTTTTGAATACATTATAATAAACGTTATCCGGATCCGCGATGAAATAAATGAACGAATTCCGGATGGCTTCTCTGCTGGAGGCGTCCTTAATACCGATTGCCAGGCCTGCGCCGTAACCGTCTGTCTTCTCTAACGTCACAGAATAGAGAAAATCCTTTGTACAATCCACACTGCTGTCCGACACGGCGAAATCATACTCGTTCTTTTCCGTACTTCCGGTATAACCGTTCTCCGTCTCTGTCCAAGTTGATTCAACGCCTCTCCAGTGATTCATATTCGTATCAAAATTTTCAGCGGCGGATATCTGTAGGCCCTGTGACAGAAAACATACAGATAGAACACATACCAAAAGAAAGCAAGGACTCCGCATTCTCATTTGCCACTCATTCCTTTCTTTATTTGAATAACGAAAGTATAGCATACCGGACAGCAATAAAAATAGGGCAGGCCTTTTGTTTTTATAGGGGATTTCCTCTTTCTCTGTGTTTTTTCCTGAATTTTGCGGGGGTCATTCCATATTTCTCCGTAAAAATCTCATAGAAATACTTACTATCCTGATATCCGGCGTAAAGCATGATCTCCACCACTGTAATATCGCTGTTGACCAACAGCTCCGCCGCATATTTTAACCGGTAGTCCCTGATGAAGTCCGTCAGATTCTGACCGACCTTTTCCTTGAAAATTTTAGAAAAATATTTCGGTGAAACATTGGCTTTCTTGGCCAATTCCTCCAGATTGATCTTTGGGTAAGCGGAAAAATTCTGCAGATATGCAAATACGATGTCTACCAGGTTCTGTGCATTCAATTCGATCCGCTGCTTCTTATCCTGCAGATAAATCCGGGCGATTTTGATCAGCAGCGTATCCAGCATCATTCTCAGATTATACCGGTAGCCAACCTCCTTATTGGTGTATTCGCTCAGCATCTCATGAAACAAATACTGAAAATCCGCATATTTATTTTTGATATGGATATAATCCACCGGCTTGTCCGGAAAGGTAAAATACGAGCAAACCGGCGGCGCCCGAAACAAATCGCAAAGGCTGACAGCCGCCGCGCCGGCCGGACCGGCAAGTTCGGGACAATACAGCCGCTCAGGTAAAAAGATACAGTTCCGCCATTTCAAATCTTTGGAAACCGCCTGAAAGGAGTGCTTCATATCAGCAGGCAGCAGAAGCAGATCGCCCCGCGCAATCGCGGTGCTGCCGCCGTTTGCCAAATGGTAGCCCTCTCCTTGGCATACAAACACAATTTCCATAAAATTATGCTCATGCGGACTGATATACGCGGTAAAGACCGATTCCAAAACACAGATGCAATCGCCGTCTTCTGCAAAGCTGTTAAATAACGCGACCGGTTCCATACCCTGCCTCCACAATACATCATGATCCGGAACGATATTATAACCTGTTTCGCTTCCGCTATGTACGCCCCGCAGTCAAAATACCGGTCCGTACCGAGAAAAACAAAAGAAGCAAAAGGTCTTGATTCGACAGCAGTATAGCAAAATACAGGCCGGATTGCAAATCTGCGTATCCGCAGCCGTTCTCTAACGTGTTCCGCTTTTTCTGGGAAGGATCACTGCAGCAGCCGCAATTCCTGCCCCAGCCGCGCATACCGCAGCAATGACTGCAGAAAGAACGGCGGATCCACCATCCGTCACTGCCGCTGCCGGATAACGCGTCTGTTTATTACATGCTGTATTTTAGTGCTTCTTCTGATGGGACTGCTGCTCTATGACGCGCTCAATCCGGACTTCGGCCCGATCCGCTGATGACTCGCCGCTCATTGCAAAAAAACAAAATAGAACGTATAATAAGAACTGCACGAATTAAGGAAAGAGGGATTTTATATGGATACCTATTATATAACCACCCCGATTTATTATCCCAGCGATAATCTGCATATCGGTCATTCCTATACCACCGTTGCGGCGGATGCGGAGGCCAGATACAGACGGCTGCGCGGGTACGACGTGATGTTTCTGACCGGCACGGACGAGCACGGGCAGAAGATCCAGCGCAAGGCCGCGGAAAAGGGCGTCTCCCCAAAAGCCTATGTAGATGAAATCGTGGCCAATATCAAACAGCTCTGGAAACTGCTGGACGTCAGCAATGATAAATTTATCCGGACCACGGACGATTATCACGTAGCTGCGGTGCAGAAAATTTTTCGGCAGCTGTACGAGCAGGGCGATATTTATAAAAGCGAATACGAAGGCCTGTACTGCACTCCCTGCGAAGCGTTCTGGACCGAGACGCAGCTAAAGGACGGAAAATGTCCGGACTGCGGCCGTCCGGTGGAGGTCATGAAGGAAGAGAGCTATTTCTTCAGACTCTCTAAATATCAGGACCGGCTCATCGAATATATCGAGTCCCATCCGGATTTTATCCAGCCGGTTTCCCGCAAAAATGAGATGCTGAATAATTTTCTGAGACCGGGGCTGGAGGACCTGTGTGTTTCAAGAACCACCTTTGACTGGGGAGTCCCGGTGACATTTGACGACAAGCATGTGGTCTATGTCTGGGTTGACGCGCTGTCGAACTATATTACCGCCCTCGGGTATCAGCAGCCCGATGATACAAATTATAAAAAATACTGGCCGGCCCAGGTACACCTTGTCGGAAAGGAAATTATCCGTTTCCATACAATTATTTGGCCTGCCATCCTGATGGCGCTGGGAGAGCCTCTGCCGCATCAGGTCTACGGACACGGATGGCTTCTGCTGGATGGAGGTAAAATGTCAAAATCCAAGGGAAACGTGGTAGATCCGGTGGTTTTGGTAAACCGGTACGGCTCTGATGCGATCCGGTATTTTCTGCTGCGGGAGGTTCCCTTCGGTTCTGACGGATTATTCAGCAATGAGGCGCTCATCAACCGGATCAACTCCGATCTTGCCAATGATCTTGGTAATCTGGTTTCCCGAAGCGTCTCCATGCAGCTCAAATATTTTAACGGCAAAATGCCGGCGGACCGCGGGTCCGCCGATCCGGACCC
>USLW01000045.1 GCA_900555605.1 uncultured Clostridium sp.
ACTTTGTGTACCGGCATCTGCGGAAAAGGACAGATATCCCAATCGATTGCGGCGGACGCATAGTCGTTCCCGTACCGTGTCAGCCATGTAATCGTACCAAAGGTGCGGAAAACGTAATTGTAAGCCGACAGATTCGCGTATGCAGTATTTTTATCGCCGGAATAACCTAAATCTTCCGGATACAGCCAGCCATCGTTCATGGCTTGAAATAATTCACTGAGTCCCTGAAATACAAGCGGATCTGAAGTAAAGGAGACGTGTTTTTCTTCTTGATCTACCCAAGTTCCGCCCCAACCCTCTAAAAAGGATACCAGCACAGGGAACCACCAGGTTTTCATCGCAGCCCCGACTTGTGTATATGTACCGTCCGGATTGCTTTGATTCAAAGACCTGCAGATCTCGCTGAACCGCGTCCAGGTAAGCGCATCCCCGGCGGCGACTTCAGACAAAAAACCGGCCTCCCGCAGAGCATCTACGTTATAGATCAGGGTCTGCTGAGACATTGTACGGGGCGCCATATATAAACGTCCTTCGATCATACCGCAGTCTATCGCGCCCTTGTAAACCTGCTGGATATCGATATTTAAAGGCTTCAAATAGGCATCCAAGGGCATAATCGCGTTATGCTCCAGATGAAAGGTATTTGCCATGGGCTCATCACACCAGAAGACATCGCCGATGGTGCCTGCTGAAACCTGCTGCGCATATTGGTCGCGTTTAATCTCTCTTACGGTAACTGTCGTTCCCGGATATGCGCTCATAAAAGCTTCCGCAAAAGACCGCGGCGCCATACCCTCTGTCTCAGTTCCGCTTTCATTATTAATGGTAAATACAATATTTCCAGAGATGTTCAAATCCACCAGATTTGTATCCGGATCAAGATTTCCGTCTTTGACCGTACTTCTGCCGCCGCAGCCTGCGGCGCTGAACAAAAGTGCGGTCACAATGAGAAGAACGCCGCAAGACCGGATTTTCATTTTCCAACCGAACTGTTTTTGTGTCATACGTTTACTCCTACCTCCTGCTGTTTTTTAAGAACCTTTTTACAATATCGTACCAGATGTAACCCATACAATAATAGAAAGACGTCATGCATCATGACTGATAAAGATTGTATTTACCATAAAAATTATAAGTCAACGGGATATCAAACAGCAATGATTTATAATGTCACAAAAATGTGATTCTTTGTGTCTGAATGAAAAAAGAAATTCTTTATTAATCAGTTGTTTTGAATATTCCGGAGGGCATAAAACCGTAATATTTTATGATATCCGTGCAGGAGTCTTCCGGCGGAAGCATAATGGCATTGTCTTGCAGAAGAATATTTTTACAGTCATTGCGATCAAATACGTAATATTGGCCGGAGAATATGAATTGTGCGAAAAATTCTGACTTCGGTTCAGAATAAACGCCGTTGGAAATGTTGTTTTTATATATTTTACACCACCGACAGTGAAGCCGATGGTGTAAAATGTCGAGGTTTTATCGGTGATATCGCTATTTCTTCTTTCTTACCAATATAACTGCAAGAATTACTACTGCGACGAAAGCCACTGCTGCGACTGATAAAAAGATCAAAAGCAGATTCCCGTTGTTTTTGGATGAACCAGAAGGTTTGGCGTGCGCTGTAACAGCAGCAGAGGGTGCTTTGGTAGACTCAGCGGTAGGCGAGGGTGTAGGCGAGGGTGTAGGCGTTGCAAACGCTTCTTCGCCTTTAATCTGAATCAGTTTCAGATCGTCGACTAAAGCATCCATTGCCGCATCCTTATGTACGTTGTCAGCAGTAATCGTAATTGTAAGTGTTCCGTCTTTGACTGCAATTTCAGTTGAATCATAACCCTTCATTCCGTGATAACAAAAGAGTTCTTCATAGTCGCTGGAGGAGGAAAGTTCGATTGAGATAAATTCGACATTGTTGGGAGCCCACATCCAAGCGGAAAATTCGTAAACACCTACGGGAAGCTCCGTAATTGTTTGCGTTACATAAACAGCATCGCCGTCAGGATTTGCTTCTTTTCTCAGGGCGATATAAGTATCGCTGGGGAAGCTTTCTTTGTCATCATAATAGTAGTTGCCGATATAAATATCCATGGTACCTATGGGAAGACTCATATCCCAACCGGGAATTGCACCCCATTGACCGCCGTCACCCATTTCAAAGGAGCCATTTTCAATATAATTAAACGGTTCCGACACTTCCATATTTGTTGGAGACGGAGAGGTTGTTTGCTGTGCCTTGGTCGGCACAGAAAAGAGAACTGCCCCAAGTACAATGAATATTAGTGTAATAATTGAAAATTTTTTCATAAAATCACCTTTTCATGTTTTGAAAATCATACGCGAGGAACGCCGGCCCAAGTGAAATAATCATCAGGAGTCACAATCACAGCAGTCATGGCAGGAACAGAAGAAACCTTCTTCAATGTTCCATCGTTGTAGCGATAAATTTGCTTGCTGCTCTCTGCACGGTAGTAGAAATTCTCCAAATAACCTGTTCGGAGTGCGAGATAGCCTTGGGTGATTTGCTCATAATAGAATGGATTGAGTGCTTCGTCTTCTCTGCCTTCAATAGGTCCGTTCATAATCGCTACGGCTTCAATTCCTGTTTCTTCTGCGTGGTCGTTCCAGCTGGCGATCACAATCATTTCTGGATTGGTTTTAATCGCTTGCAGCCAGGCGTTACAGTAACGTTCTCCGTTTTCCCTGGAAAGGGGAGCAGCAGAGGTGGCAAGGTTATTGTGACTTCTGGAGAAGCCGGGGGTTATACCGTAAACCTCGGAGCCGTCATATTGTTTGTCGAAAACCCAACCGTACATGCCGATTTCCATCAGATTATGTTCTTCTCTTGTTTCCCAGCCCTCGGAGGTATGCCCTCCTGCTGGGCGCATGGTGAAACGATCCTCTGTATCCTGCCAAGAATAATTTGCAGGAACAGTAAAGTTAACAAAGAGCGGTTTCCCTTTCCAAAAATAGGTTTGATCCGGATAGCGTGAAGCATAGTTATAAAAAATATCCATTTCACGCTTCATGCCTTCTTCATCACCTTGCAGCAGGGGTAGCCCTCCAGCAAAACACAACTTCGGCGCATCATCCCCCAAAGCTTTTGCTTTTTTGAAAATAGTATTAATATGGTTTGCGATATTTCCTGCATCTGCCGAATGATTATTTGTGTCATCAAGTATTAAATAATCAATCCCCCATTGAGTAAACATACGGAAATCATAGTCTAATTTCGCATCGTCATCGGTTGCATAGTATCCAAATTTAACCGGCTTAACCCGTGTTTCTTTGACCCAATGATGTTGGTAATAGGTGGGATCAGCCTCTTCTGAATCCCACCACACAGTATACCATAATCCCACTTGGGAATCATAATAATTTGTGTCGGTTCGCATAGGCGGTGTATCCTCCTGTTTTTTATTGCAAGAGACTGTCGTCAGCAATATTAAAAGAATCGTAATTGTAAGAATCTTTCTCAACAAGCCCACTCCTTGGTTTTCTTTGAAATAAGCACTAAAGATGTACACACACAGATTATTGCCGCAGAAATGGCGAATGCATTTGAGTCGCCTGTTCTCACATTCATCTCTCCGATTTTGACCAGCTTAATGTCATCGGCAAGGGCATCCATTGCGGCGGTCTTTACATCATTGTCGGCTGTAATTGTAATGGTTGCAGAGCCGGAAGTGATTTCGATTTCAGTATCTTTATATCCTTTCTCAGAAAGGGCCGCGGAAATTGTCTTTTCATTCGTCCCATCAGAAATGGTGATAGTGAAAGTCTCCACATTGTTTGCGGCCCACATCCAGGCAGAAAGCTTGTAAATACCTGCAGGAAGATTGGAAATCGTCTGAGAAACGGAAACGGGGTCTCCTGCCGGAGTAGCTTCTTTGCGCAGTGCCAAGTAAATACCGTCCGGCAGATTGTCGGCACTTCCGTAATTGTAATCTCCTAAATAAAGATCCATTGTACCGGGAGTAATACTTGTAGTCCATCCGGGAATCGCACCCCATTGGCCGCCGGAACCCGGTGTGAATGTACCGTTCTCAACGTAGTTTGCGGATTCTGATGCAATACAAAGCGTACTAAACAACGAAACGCACACAGCTACAACTGTCAAAAAGAATATGAAACCTTTCTTCTTAAAGAAAATTTTTGCCATTAACAATCACTCCTTGTAATATATTGTTATCTGATTTCATTATAACGACACAAAAAAGGATTTTATAGGCTTTTATTTATTTATTACGCAGATGAATAGTACAAAGTTTGTTTTTTGCAGGAAGAATTTAAATTTTATATTTATTCCGATATTGTAAAGGAGATAGGTCGGTGCGGGAACGAAAACGGCGAATGAAGTTATTCGTATCCAAAAAACCAATCTGCTCCGCAATCTTATTGATGCTTAACGTTGTGTTTATCAGCAATTGCTTAGCTTCATTGATTCTTAAATTCGTAATATATTCATAAGGACTCATTCCAACCAAACTTCGAAATATTTTAATAAAATAACATTTATTAAAATGAATCAAATGGCTCAACTCGTCAAGAGTAAGCTGCTTGTTGTATTGATTGTGAATATATAATAGCACTTTATTTATTTCGCCTTTATTCTTGTGAGAAATACTCGCTTTCCCGGGGAGAGTAGGACGTCTGTAATGATAATTCTCCGTAGTAGGGTGCTGAAAATTCCGAAGAATCTTCTCTTGATATTTCTTCACAAAAAAGGTCATAATCCCTGTTATAATCATATTGATTGCAATATCCTTATTACCAAGTTCAAAAACCACATTTTCATACAGCTCATCGAAATGGCCGGACAAGGTAGATGTATCAGGTTGATCTAACTGTATTAAGCAAGGAAGATTCAGCATTTTACTGAAATATCGCGCTGCACTTGAATGAAAATAAATATAGCGATAGGTACACCCCGGGAGCGAACTGATTTCCAAGGTATCCTCTTTCTCCGGACAAAAACAAATGGCGCTGTTCTTTTCAATTATATAACGATGATGGGTTGTTTCTGCGATACATTGTCCTTCTATACAAAACAAGATGTAATATATCTTCTCAGCCAATGGATATGTATTTGTGTCGGATTCCACACACTTATACCCAATGCTTTCCAAGGTGAAAGGGAGTTCCTCTTTCAAGGCACCCGGTGTGTGCGTATAAAGATATGAGGCAAAACGATCCATTTCCATTAACCATCCGTTTGGTATTTCTGCATTTATCAGATTCATACAGCTAATTATAACAATTCACATGGGCAAAATCAATTTTCCCCGTTGCTTTTCTTTGCTGGTTGTTATATTATTTTAAAAATAGTGAAGTATAGAGGTTTTTGGAGGTTTCTGGAGGTCTTTGGATGTCATTATATTATAATTCTCAAATCGGCATATGGTATTTTTCCTGGTGGGGACATGATAATCCGGAGACTGCTCTGCATTGGCAAAGAGAAGCCGGAGCAGTTTCCACTCGTTTCGGTGAATATAGTTCCGGAGATCTTGAAGTCATCAAAAGCCACCTTGACTGGATGCAGAAGGCCGGTATTGATTTTATTATTTTTGAAATCACAAACGGTTGGGAAGCGGACAGCGGTGTGATTAAGAGAAATACAGATATTATTGTTTCTGAAATCGATCGAAGAGGGCCGGGCAATGCTCCATCATACGCCTTTGCTTTAGGTGGCGAACTTCGATATGGGTATATACGAGAACACGAAAAACTAGTGCTTTATCTTTATGAAAATTACGGCACCCGCGATATGTATTTCAAGTGGGAGGGCAAACCTCTTTTGATAACCTTTACAGATTCTGATTATTTTTACTGGAGCAGCCGTCTGTTTAATGTACGTAATTCTACGGGCGTCGTATCCCAATGGGCAGACGATCCGTCCATACAAGGAAAAGGGTTATGGGGATTTACATTCGATGCACAGGTTCCCAACTCAGAAGTATACGGCATAACGCCTTGCCATGATGCCAATCATCTTTGGATTGCAACGCCGGATACCCACAAATGGGATTTCGGTCGGGGCGACCACGGGGAACGTTATATTCGCCAATGGCTCGAGGCTATTAAGCAAAATAGACCTGTTATTATGATCACCTCTTATAATGACTTCTCCGAGGAAACGGCTATTGAGGCGTTTACGCCCAGGCAAAACAATGAAGGCTATATTACAGCGCCTTTGTTGGATTACTACGGAAATGAAACACCAGAATGGTATGAGGATATTACTGTTGCTTATACAGCTTTAAAAAAAGGATTGCTTGAGGGCTTTCAGTACAGACGGGAAAGCAGCGACCGTATTTTTGTTTACGAGAACGGCGTGTACCAGTACATAAACGAACCCCTTGCGCACAAAGCTGTTATTCTGTTGCCGGATGATTACCCGATTGCAGCAACGGAAAGCTTTTTTTGAAATGGTGCTTTTCAAATTCATATTGATTTATTTCTTTCTGCCGGAGCCGGAAAAAGCAGTTGTCTAAATTATTACAATAGTGTATGATTATCAATCGGTATAGGTAATTCATACCGATTGATTTTTCTGTATCTTACGAGGAATGGAGTTGTATAATATGGCAATAAAACGAATCGGCGTGCTGACATCCGGCGGGGATGCACCCGGTATGAACGCTGCAATCAGAGCAGTCGTGCGTTCCGGCATTTACAGAGGATTTTCCGTATACGGCATCCGAAAAGGATACGAAGGGCTTCTGTCCGGAGAAATGTTTGAGATGAGTCTCCGTTCTGTTTCTGAAATCATCAGCCGCGGCGGCACGATTCTGCAGACGGCAAGAAGCAAAGAGTTCAATACGGCTGAAGGCGTAGATCGTGCTGCACGAATGGCCGAGGTATTTAAGCTCGATGCGATTATTGTTATCGGCGGAGACGGCTCTTTCCGCGGCGCCAGAGATTTGTCAAAAGCAGGCGTAAAAGTCATCGGGATACCGGCAACCATTGACAATGATATTGACTGTACGGATTATACGATCGGATTTGATACGGCGCTGAATACTGTCAAAGATGCTATTGACAAAATCAAAGATACCGCATTTTCACATGAACGCTGCAGCGTCGTGGAGGTTATGGGGCGCGGGGCCGGCTATATTGCATTGAACTGTGCCATTGCAGACGGCGCCGAGGCCTGCATTTTACCTGAAAAAGAGTTTCATATCGATACAGATATTATCCAGCCTATTATCGGCTGCCGGAACCGCGGAAAGCATCATTATATTGTGATTATTGCCGAGGGCGTAGGCGGAACCATGGAGATTGCAGAAGAAATCCGAAAAATTACCGGTATCTCCACGACTACTACGATTTTAGGTCACCAGCAGCGAGGCGGAAGCCCGACGGTAAAAGACCGCGTGGTGGCCAGTTTGATGGCCGTCAAAGCAACAGAGGTACTGGCGCAGGGTGAGGCGAATCGGATTATTGCGCTGAGGGGCGAGCAATATGTGGCGATTGATATTGAGGAAGCGCTGCAGATGAAAAAGTATATTGACGAGTCGATGATTGAGACCAGCAAGATGCTGTCGCTGTAAGGAGGAAGCCTTATATTTGGATATGCCGTCACATATAAGCCGGAACTGAAGTTTCGGGAGCACGATTTTTATAAGCTGTATTATTGCGGTGTGTGCAGAAGCATCGGCCGGATATACGGTCAGCTGCCGCGTTTCGGCCTTGTAAACGAGACTGCGGTTTTGGCGCTGCTGCTGGATGCGATATCCGGCGGAAATCGTTCGCTGAAGATTGAAAATCGCGGCTGTATTGCGCATCCCCATAAAAAATGCAGGTCGGTTGTTTGCAACCGGTGTACGGATTTTTGCGCCGGCGTCAATGTCATTCTGGTGGTTTATAAACTGAAGGACAGCTATGCGGATGATCATAAAATTTCCGCAAAGATCGGCAGTGCGGCGCTGCATCGTGCGCATAGGCATGTGTGCGAAAGACTGCCTGCCGTGGCTGAATGCGTCAGACAATCGATTGCAGCGCTTTCCGCGCTGGAGCAGGCGCGCTGCGGCCTTGTGGATCAGGCGGCGGAGCCGTTTGCAGATATGATGCGAAAGCTGTTTTTTTTAGGACTCCGGGAAGTTATGCCCGCGGCAGCGCCCGAGGTGCTGGAGGCGGCGCGGGTGATGGGATATCATATGGGGAAATGGATTTATCTGGTGGATGCGTTGACAGATCGGGAGGCAGATGCGAAAACGGGCAGTTATAATGTCTTTCTGCTGCAGGAAGCTGCGGAGGAGGATATCCTGTTTTTGCTGGAGATGTGTCTTGCGCGCTGCTGTGAAGCCTGGTCGGAGCTGCGCCGTTGTTTTCCGGTTTGTGAACAGAACAAGGATGCTGCCGCGGTGATCGAAAACATGCTGTATATCGGCATGCGGCACACGACCGAAAGATTGTTTCGGACAGGAGATACGAAGGAACCTTCCCTTCAGGCGGATGATGCGGCGCAGACGCAGGAGCAGAGGCATCAGGCAGTGCCTGATAATGAGGCCGCGGCAGAACGCAGGGAATAAAAATTTGATAAAATTCTGATTTTCATGTATGATAATTCATCGAATGATACAGAAAGCGGTGAACCCGGTGAGCAGTAATCCTTATGAAGTATTGGGAATCAATGAGAATGCGTCGGATGAAGAGGTGAAAAAGGCCTATCGAGAGATGGTAAAAAAGTATCATCCGGATCAATACGGGAATAATCCGCTCTCTGAGCTGGCGGAAGAAAAAATCAAAGAAATCAATGTCGCGTATGATACGATTATGCGTCAGCGGGAGAACCGCTCCGGAAACGGAGGGTCTGCTGCTTCTTATGGAGGCGGAAATCCCGATTTTTCTCAAATTCGCAGCTTGATCCGAGACGGACAGGTGGAAGCTGCTATGCAGAGATTAGAGCAGATGCCTGACGGAGAAAGAACTGCGGAGTGGTATTATTTAATGGGTGCTGCAACGGAGCGCAGAGGTTGGTATGATCAGGCCAGACGCTATTATGCCAATGCAGTGAATCTGGACCCGGGGAATATGGAATACCGGAATGCCTTTAATGGAATGTATCAGACGGCGCAGAATTACAGAACCCAATCTCAGGGACGCGGATATCAGAGAGGCGACAATTGCTGTGATTTCTGCTCGACTTTGATTTGTGCCGACTGCTGCTGTGAATGTATGGGCGGTGATTTGATTCGCTGCTGCTGATTTCCGGCGCGCAGGATATGAATGGAGTACGCTATGAATGAACGAACCTATCGTGTGTTGGAATATGAATTGATTTTACACCGGCTTGCAGAACTGACAAGCTGTGAGGGGGCGCGGATCCGGGCGGAAGAACTGCGGCCCATGACGGATATAGAGAAAATTCGGGAAACACTGCATGAGACAGAAGACGCAGTGTTTTTCATTACCAGAAGGGGTCAGCCGCCCATCGGCGGCGTGAAGGATATCCGGCCTGCTGTCCGCCGCGCGGCAGCAGGCGGCACGCTGAGCTTTGCGGAATTGCTGGCAGTGGCCGGCCTGCTGAAGGCATGCAGACAGACGCTGAATTATGCATCGGGTGCAGGGGATGATACGGATAACCGGATGGCGCGCTATATTGCGGCGCTGCAGGAAGATCGTATGCTTGAGGAACGGATTTATCACTGTATTTTATCGGATAGTGAAATGTCCGATGATGCCAGTCCCGCACTGCGGGAGATCAGACGGCAGATTGCGGACAAACAGTCGGCAATCAAAGATCGGCTGAATGAACTGATTCATTCAGCAAAATATGCAAAAGCAATCCAGGAGCCGGTAGTAACGATGCGCGGAGAACGCTATTGTATCCCGGTAAAGGTGGCGTATCGGGGCGACATATCGGGTCTGGTGCATGATACTTCGGCTTCGGGCCAAACGTTATTTATCGAACCGTCCTTTGTAGTGGAATCTAATAATAAAATAAAGGAATTAAGAGTACAGGAGGTACAGGAAATCCAACGGATTTTGGCTGAATTTTCCCTCTGTGTGGGAGAAGCGGCAGACATGCTTCTGTCGGATCTGGAGCTGGTGATATTTTTGGATTTTACCTTTGCCAAAGCGCGCCTGTCCTTAGATATGAAGGGGATCCGGCCGGAGATTAATGAGGAGGGCAGAATTTCCATTCTGCAGGGCCGTCATCCGGCAATTCCCAAAGAACAGGCGGTGCCCATCACCTTTTTTATCGGAGATACATTTCATACGCTCGTGATAACCGGTCCGAATACCGGAGGCAAAACGGTTGCACTGAAAACTGTCGGATTATTTACGCTGATGATGCAGTCCGGGCTGCTGATTCCGGCAGCGGAAAAAAGTGTGCTTTCCGTGTTTCACGGGATTTATGCCGATATCGGAGATGAACAGAGTATTGCCCAGAGTCTCAGTACCTTTTCAGCGCATATGCGCAATATTGTGGATATTTTACGGGAATGCGACCATCGCTCCCTTGTTTTGTTTGATGAGCTGGGAGCGGGAACTGATCCGACAGAGGGGGCTGCCCTTGCCATGTCAATCCTGGAGTGTGTTCATCAGATGGGAGCGGTTACGGTTGCAACAACGCATTACAGTGAACTGAAGGTGTTTGCCGCCACAACAGCGGGCTTTGAAAACGGCTGCTGCGAATTTGATATCGGAACGCTGAAGCCCACATATA
>USLW01000046.1 GCA_900555605.1 uncultured Clostridium sp.
AAGCTGGATCTCAGCGGTGCAATCGGAAAGGGATATATGAACGTGATCAAGGATATGGGGATGAAGGAACCCTATATCGGCACGGTGGCATTGGTATCCGGAGAAATCGCAGAGGACCTGACCTATTATCTGGCTGTATCTGAGCAGATTCCCTCTGTGGTAGCGTTAGGGGTACAGCTTGCGCCCGCGCCGGAGGCGCCCTGCGGATATTGTGTTTCAAAAGCAGGCGGTTTTATGCTCCAGCTGCTGCCCGGTGCAGAGGAGAAGCTGATTTCGGATCTGGAACAGCGTGTCGGGTATATTACATCCGTCACGGGACTTCTTTCGGCAGGAGCAACCATTGTCAATATCGCGGAGGATCTGCTGCGCGGATATGATTTTCAGGAGCAGACGCGGTCCGGCTGTCCCTCCCGCTGCAATTGCTCCCGTGAAAAGATTGCGCGGGCATTGATCAGCATAGGACCGGAGGAACGCAAAGAGATGATCGAACAGGACGGCGGAGCTGAGGTTCACTGTCAGTTTTGTAATCAAAAATACCTTTTTAATGCCGAGGAGCTGGCCGGTTTGTCCTGAACCGGCTGTTTCCGCTTTGCCGGAGCTTCTCTGACGGGAGGTACTGTGCCTTTGCTCCGGCGCTTGCGCTCGATTCATTTATGATCGCTGCTTGACAAAACAGTTAGACGGTGCTAACATATCGCTGGTTAGTTATATCTAACTAAATTTGGCTAAAATCTGGCGAAAAACTGCGAAGCTGCGATTTGAAAATGATTCCGCAAGGAGAGGACTGAATATGATGCCGTTAACATTTGCCAATATCGGTGAGGAAAATATGATTCGGAAGGTCGGGGGAAAGCCGGAGGTGCGGGCGCATCTTGAAAATCTCGGGTTTGTACCGGGCGGCAGCGTCACGGTGGTAACCGCCATCGGCGGCAATCTGATTGTAAACGTTAAAGAATCCCGTGTTGCGATCAGCAAGGAAATGGCGAGTAAGATTATGGTTTGACCCCGTGCAGGCAAACGAAAGCAGGAGCTTTTTTTAAAAGGGAGGAATTGTGATGACAGAATTTTTCAGCAGATACGGAGGCTCGCTGCTCATCGGCGCGGCGCTGCTTGTGGTAATTGTTTTCATTATCATAAAATTATATAAAAATAAACGGAAAGGCAAGACCTCCTGCGGCTGCGGCTGTGGGAGCTGTCCTGCCTCCGGTATGTGCCATAAGAAATAACAGCTGGAGGAAGGCCTCAAATTGTCTGCGTGATCTTGATTCGGAAAACGTACATTTTGCATATCATCTTGCACAGCGTTCCGCTTTACAGAGAATCATGGGAAGCACGAAGAAAGCATTTAATGAACCGCCGGTTCCGCCTTGGGAACCGGCGGTTTCACATCGTTTTGGAAATCATTGATAAAACGCCTTGTAAATTTCCATCGTCTGCTTTAAAATATGAACTTACAGGAGGGTGGGATATTATGCCGAAAACGCTTAGCGATCTGTGGAATGACAGCAAAGATATCTTTGAAACCAAGTCTTTAGCGCAGCTGCTGACATTTTCCGGAGAGGGAAAACTAAAAGACGGAAATAGCACCTGCCTTGAATTCAGAGCGCTTTTAAAGCTGCTCCCCACAAAGCTGTTAGAAAAATATATAGAAGAGTGCCTTACTGCGCCGTTCCATTCTTCGCCGTATGCCCTTCAGGACATTGTGAATGAGATTGGAAACAGAATCGGGTTTGAAGTGATTCCTGGATTGTATAAGGGGAAGAAAAATGCAAACGGGTATGATGGATTATGGAAGTCTGCCGATAACGATATGATTGTTGAGGTGAAAACCACAGATGCATATGCAATTAATTTAGATACGATCGCAAATTACCGCAGCAGGCTGATTGAAAGCGGTCTTACAGAAAAAGAGAACTCCTCCATTTTAATGGTGGTCGGCCGTAAGGATACCGGCGGGCTTGAGGCACAGATCAGGGGGTCAAAGCATGCCTGGGATATTCGTTTAATCAGCATAGATTCTCTGATCAAGCTGCTTCGGTTAAAAGAGGAGTTGCTGGATGATGAAAACACGTTCCGTCATATCTGCCAGATTCTGAAGCCTCTTGAATTTACCCGTTTGGATTATTTAATAGATACCATATTTATTACAGGGCGGGATGCGCAATATATAGATGAAAATACGCAGATTATATTGCAGGGCGCTGATATGAATGTAGAATCCAAGGGGGAGCCGGTTCATTTTAATGATGCCTGTATTGCAAAAATACAAGAAAAATTACATATCCAATTAAATAAGCAGACGCGGACGCTGTATGATAACAAAGAAAAAAATATTGGACTAACCTGTGCTGTTTCTAAAAATCACGGCAATGAGGCGCTGGGAAAATACTGGTTTGCGTTTCATCCCCACCAGCAGGAAGCTTTGCGTAAATATCAGCGCGCTTATGTGTGCTTTGGCTGCGGAAGCAGCGATTTTATATTTCTGTTTGCGCTTGATGCGTTTATCTCTTATCTTGATAAAATGCGGACCACCGATAACGGTGGAAGAAAGTACTGGCATATCGAAATTGAAATCAAAGAAAACGGCGGCAGATGTCTGCTTTTGAGAAGAAACAGACAGCATATCGACATTTCGGCGTTCCGGCTGTAGAAATCCGGCCCCAAAAACATTAGCGGGAGAGCGGTGCATTACATAAAGGCGCATCTGCGGATTGCCCTCTGGCTTTGGATATGATATAATGGAAAACCAGGAAAAGGAGGTATGTAAATTGTTTTGTAGTCATTGTGGTCATTCCTATGACGGAAACTTAAAATTCTGTCCCAATTGCGGCGCCCCGGTGCAGCCGCCGCAGCCCAATTACCAGCAGCCGGGCAGCTATCAGAACGGCACGTTCGGCGGCTATCGCGTACCGATTCAAAACCGCAACATTGCCGTGTGCGTGATTCTATCCATCGTTACCTGCGGTATTTACGGTATTTACTGGTTCGTTTGTATCGTAAACGACCTGAACGTCGCCAGTGAGAAACCGCAGGATACCTCGGGCGGCATGGTCTTCCTGCTTAGTCTTGTTACCTGCGGCATCTATCTGTTTTATTGGTTTTACAAGGCGGGGGAAAAGGTCAGCTATATCAAGCAGCGCAATGGCGGCACTTCTGATAATAATGCCGGCCTGCTCTATTTGCTTCTTGCCATTTTCGGCCTCGGAATCGTCAGCTACTGCCTGATTCAGAGTGAACTGAATAATGTTTCCGCTCTTCCCGCCAGCTGATACGCCGCGGCATCGATTGCAAAGAGTGTTGGTATTTTATGCATTGCTTCTGGCGAGTGCTTGTGTTTATGCCGACATCTGGAACCTGCTTGGTTTTGGTATACCCTGTCTGTTTCACAGCGTGACAGGGTATTTGTGTCCCGGCTGCGGCGGAAGCCGGATGTTTGCCAGTCTGCTTCGCGGGGACATTGCGACAGCATGGAAATCTCATGCGGCGCTGCTGTGCCTGCTTCCGTTGGGCCTTGCCGCTGTCGGGGATATTACGGTGCGCTACGTGCGTCACGGCATAAAGCATCCGCACAAATGGGCGAGCGCTCTGCTGTGGTTTATGATCGCTGTTCTGCTGGCTTTCTGTTTATGGAGGAACTTGAGAGGTTTTTCGTGAGAAACGGATGCCGGCCGCGTTTGCGGCAAAGGGCCGATTTATTTGTACGGGTAAAAAGGAAAGCGTTCAAATAAAGAGAAAAGGAGAATTTTGAAAATGAAAGCGTTGGTAGCATATTTTTCCGCATCACACGGAAAGCTTACAAAACAGCTGGCGGAGCGTATTGCAAATGCGGTGGGCGGCGATCTGTATGAAATTCAGCCTGCTGTTGCGTATACAGAGGCGGATCTGGACTGGACAGACAAGAAAAGCCGTTCGACCGTTGAGATGAACAATCAGTCGTTTCGTCCTGAAATTAAGGGAAAATGCCAGAATATGGATGATTATGATACTGTTTTTGTCGGGTTCCCGATTTGGTGGTATATTGCGCCCACAATCATCAATACATTTCTCGAAAGCTATGATTTTTCAGGCAAAAAGGTCATTCCGTTTGCAACCTCGGGGGGCAGCGGAATGGGAGATACAAACAAGAAGCTGAAAAATTCCTGCAGGGGCGCAGCGCTTCTTGCAGGAAAACGGTTTTCTGCAGACACAGACAAAGAAACGATTCAAAATTGGATTGCGGAATTAAATTTATAATCGGGCAGGTAAATTTTATCTGCCTGAAGGCCTCCGGACACGTTGGCCGGAGGCCTTCAGGCCATGGGCGCAGCCGGCACTGTTTGCCAAACGCCGGTTGTCGACGGTTCGTAATGCCCGACCTGCTTGCCCCGGCGGAAGCAGCTGCTTCCGCCGGCTATTTTTTTGTATCTGTATCCGCATAATCCTGCACTTTGCTCATATCCCATCCTTCATAAACATACGACCATTTATGATTCGGCGAATTCCAGCACAGCGGGATTTCGCAGTCAAGCGAGACGGTTCCGTTTTCGAGGCGCAGTCCGCTGGTTTTGACTCCTGAAAAATAGCAGTTTTCCGGCTCCGCATATTGCTGCACTTTTCGCAGAACGGCTTTGGCATGGATTCCGAGCGTACGGTTCGAGGCACCCTCCGTTTGTGTGAAAATCGCATATTTTGCCTGCGCTGCATCGTAGATCCCCGGAAGTGCGTTCCAGGTATGATGCGCAACCTGTACAATATCGGCTTTTAGATGGGCGGCCGGGATGTTGGATAGCACGCTTTCTCCGCACAGACTGCTCATATCTCCCAGAAGCAGAAAGCTTACCCCTTCCGCAGAAAGCTTCAGGATTGTACTGGAGTCGTTAAAATCGCGGATACGGCTTGTTCCCGAACGGGTGGTGAGATCTTCGTGCGTGCCGAGCACTTCAATGCGGAGATTCGCAAGGGAAAAATCCATTCCGGTATGCAGCTTCAGCATTTTACACTCCGGATACAAGGCGCATACGGCATTTAAAAACGCCGCCGTTTTTTCGTTGCCCCCCAGCTGAACCGCCGGATAGTTAAAAGCTATGCGCTCAAGTGCAAATACATTCCGATAGGCATTCCCTGTAATCACTTGTGCCAGGCCGTCTCTGTGATCTCCGTGATCGTGCGTAAAAAACCAGCATGCAATCCGCACCTTTTCTCCTTCCGGGGTTCCTGTGACCTCCCGGGCAAATTGGACGAAGCCCTCCTGTGCGGCTTTGTCAAACTGCTCATACATTCCGCCGTCTATAATAAACAGACTGTTGTCTGCCAGCTTAATTACTTCTAATTGCCCGCAGTTATTGGCATATAGTCCGTCTGTACTCTGGCACAGCGCATAGGCATAGAGCACAGTACTGCTGCTGTTTTCCGGCGTATCGGAATATGAAAAATCCGAAAGGGACACGGCGGTGCTTTTATCCCAGATTACCCGGCATCTCCGGTCGGATTCAGAATAATAAATATAAAGACAGAAGGCGCCCAGCCGATACTCTGCATAAAGATGGCGGCCGATCTGATTTTCAAATTCTTTTTTGTAACCGTTCTCCTCCAGAATTTTCAAATAGGCCCGGTATTCCTCCTGGGAGGTACCGGCGATCAGCTGCATTTTACTATTGTCGATCTCTTTTGAGGAATAATCGTCCAATCCGAATCCGCAATCGTAGAGCTTTTCCGAAAGGAGCCCTCCCGAATAAGACGGAACGCCGCACAGCAGCCATCCCTTCCGGGCGCTTTCTTTCCAATCAACGCTTTTTGCCTCGCTGGCCGTAACGGAAATCTGATTTTTCTGCCGCCTGTTTTCAATCCTGCCGAACACCGTATACGCGGCAGCTTCCAGCTGTTCCTCGTCACGGGCCAGAATACCGAATCTTGTTTCTGTGATAAAACAGAGATATCCGCATTCAGGCAGCGCCTCCTTGCTGACTGCCCGGGATTCCGCCCGGTTCGTTTTCCCCAGCAGAATCTCATGCGTATCGGCTGGAACATGCGGATTCGTATTCCCGCCGTCGCTGATCACGGCAATTTCAATTCCCATGGCGGCGAATCGTTGGGCTAAACGGTTTGCGGTACGTTTCAGCGCGACACCGGCGCTCCGTGGAATCACGATTGTAAAATCGGTTTTTCCGTCCTGTGCTAAAATCAGTTCCGAAGTCTGTTCCGGTGTCGCTTCCGGCGGTGCGGCGGAAACAGTTCCGGATTCGGATTCATCCGGACGGTTGTCTTCCTGTTTTTTCGTTTGACAGCCGCAGGCATACGGCGTAAAAAGAAATACCGCGAAGATTCCGATTCCTGTCAGGATCGCGTTTCTGATTTTTCGCATTTTTATGGGGCTCATAGTTGTCTCCGTTTTTATATATTTATTTATACGATTTATACGAAAGCACGCCCTTTGCGCCTCCGCTGTGCACGAAGTCCGGCCGTCTTGCCGGAGGAACGATGCAATCTTGTAAAATTATAAACGAAAAAAGGATCAAAGGCAATCAAATACAGAAGTGTTTTTGAAACGCTTTGGTCCTGTGCTGATTCTGCGGGATGTCTGCCTGCTTGCTGCCGTAAAGCATGCATTTTAACGGCACCTGTTTGCCGTCCAAGTCCATCAGACATCTGTTTCACCTGCGCGTGTAAACCCTCTGTGTCCGTAAAATTGATATGTGCAGTTATCATCGGTGTATAAAAAGAGCGTTTTTCCCTTTTCTCTTGCTTCCAGCTCTGTAACAACCTGGAGCCGATGCCTTTGATCTTTAAAGCATATAACATGAATCAAAAATAAACATAACATTTGCTTGCATAGAGTATTGCTATTGTTTAGAAAGTATGTTATACTACAAATAGATAAATGTTATATTGTGTGGGGGGCACTATGAAAAGCTCCGATATTATTAAAGATATACGCGCAAGGCTTGGACTGAGCCAAACAGAGCTGGCAGAAAAATTAGGTGTTAGTTTTGCAACGGTTAATCGTTGGGAGAAAGGTCGCTGTGAACCTTCGAAGATCGCGCTGAATGCCATTAAGCGTATGTGCGCTCATAACAATATAGATTATTCTCAATTTGAAGGTAACCGCATCATTACCTCGGATAAAGTTATAACTTTATATCACGGCGCCAAATCCGGCATCGTTGGAGCCATTGCACCTACAAGCCGTGATCATTGCGATTTCGGAAAAGGTTTTTATATGGGAACAGATAAGGCGCAGCCGCTTACTTTGATTTGCAACTATCCCGATGCGAAGCTGTATACAGTAAAAGCAAACTTATCCGGACTGAAAATATTGAATATCGAAGTCGGAATTGACTGGGCGCTGCTTGTGGCATACAACCGCGGTAAAATGAATTCTGCAAAAGGGACGGCGATTTATAACCGTATAGCAGAAATGGCAGACGGGTGCGATATGCTGATCGGTTTTATCGCTAACGACAGAATGTTCGTCGTTCTCGATCGCTTTTTCAAAGGCGAAATCACGGACGAAGCGTTGATACACAGTTTATCTGCCCTTAAACTCGGCAAACAATATGTGGCTCTGACGGAGAAAGCTTGTAATCAAATTGAAATTGTTGAAGAAACCGCATTGACAGATAAAGATCGTGAAACATTAAGAACTGAGAGCGAAGATAATCGTTCCAAGGGCGTTGCGTTGGCGGATGAAATCTGCCGTCAGTACCGCCGTGAAGGTCGGTTCTTTGACGAAATACTGAAAGCCGGTGAATAATATGACCGAACTGAACAGCCAACAATTCGGACTCTGCGATATACAGGGCAGATTGTTTGAATTAGCACGCAAAAACGGATACGACTGTAAGGACTTTGTTGAGAAATTTATGAACAGCAAAACTGCCGCCGCATTGGATGAATCCTATGACCGTCTCCAATGGGCCGGTGAGGAATATATTCTCGAAGAATTGATTGATGAGGTCGGCGGTCTCAAGAAAGCCGGAATTGTCTATCATAATGAAATGATGTATTGGGCAGGTTATACCTACCGCTATTGGCGTTATTATACAGGCGAAAGCAGCAAAGAAATTTATAAAACCGCAGATGCACAAACAATGGCTGAATGCTATCCCGGATTTCACACGATGGATGTAGAAATGGCGATAGACCGATTGAAAGAGATATAAAGGTGTTTTGTTCTATGCTATGAGTAACAGAATAATTGCATAGTTTCTAAACACTTAGAAATGGTAAGCGTTAGATATGTGGTCAGCGGAATTTTTCACATCATAATATGGTCATCTGCCTCTCGCCTTTAAGTGAGGGGCATTTTTTGACAACAGAAACCCTCCGGTTATTCCGGATGGGGCGTCTTCCAAAAAGCTTTAGCTTTAAGCATCGAGCGAAGCGGACTGCTAATGAAATATAAATCAAATTAGCACGGGCTTCAATTAAACGTGAAATTGCCCGTTTATGGGTGACAGGGCAAACATTGCAAGCGAAAGAGATTTCCGTGAATCTTTAGGTGCATGTCGGTATGATGCTGAATTAAAGTCAAAATTTGCGCTGCAGTAGACAAAGAAATAGGACACGCAATCAGAAATCGGCTGAATTTTAATTTTTTTGAAAATTTGCCGAAAAGTCATTGACTAACAGCTCGTCTTCGGTTATTATGATAACATAATTAAAATTAGTCGAAATTACGCATTGGGAGGTGCATTATGGAATATATCAGCCGTCATATGGAAGAGCGAATTTTGGAACTCAGCAAATCTTACTCCGCCATTCTGGTGACAGGCCCCCGTCAGGCGGGCAAAACAACCATGCTGCGTTCCCTTGCAGAAAAAGAAAATATCGGGCGCGAACATGTCACGCTGGACGATCTTACTGCACGGGATATGGCAAAGAACGATCCAGCATTATTTTTGCAGCTTCATAAGCCGCCGGTGCTGATTGATGAGGTACAGTATGCGCCGGAGCTGTTTACCTATATCAAAATTCATATCGACGAGCATCATAACCCCGGCGACTTTTGGATGACCGGCTCGCAGATTTTCCGTCTCATGCGTGGCGTGCAGGAATCTCTTGCCGGTCGGGTGGCACTGCTGCACATGTCTCCCATGTCGCAACGCGAAATCATTGGCGCGCCATGTGTGCCCTTTACCACTGATTTTGACCGGCTGCTTGCTGAAAGCAAAAATGTCGCTCCAGTTGAAACGCCCGAACTGTTTGAGCGGATTTGGAAAGGCTGTATGCCCGGACTTGTCAGCGGGCAGTATACCGACCGAAATATTTACTATTCATCTTACCTCTCCACCTATGTAGAGCGGGATGTGCGGGAGCTTTCTGGCAATATCGACGTCTTGCAATTCAACCGCTTTGTGACCGCTGTTGCCGCGAGAACATCGCAGCTACTCAATTATAAAGCGATTGCCGACGATGCGGATATCGATATGCAGACTGCAAAGGCATGGGTAAATATTCTTGAAACGCTGGGAATCATCTTTCTGCTGCATCCCTACTCCAACAATGTGCTGAAACGCACAATCAAAACGCCGAAGGTGTATTTTTACGATACCGGGCTTGTTTGCTATCTGACCAAATGGTCGTCGCCGGAGGTGGCCGAAAGCGGCGCTATGAGCGGTGCGCTGCTCGAAAACTATGCGGTATCGGAGATTATGAAAAGCTATCAAAACGCCGGGATTGAGCCGTATCTGTACTTCTACCGCGACCGTGATGCGAAAGAAATCGATGTGATCCTGGAGGGTGACGGCAAGCTCTGCCCGCTGGAAATTAAAAAGACGGCAACACCGGATAAGCGGCTTACTCGTGTTTTCGGCGTCATTGATAAATCCCCCCTCCAACTTGGAACCGGCGCAGTCCTCTGCATGGCAGAGCAGTTCAGCGCCTTTGATAGAGATAATCTCATTGTGCCGATTTGGATGATATAGATAATTGTACGCGTCAGATTATGCGAAATAGTATCACCATTAATTTTTTAATATCACGAATTATATCTCGATTTATAGAATAAAGCAGTATGGAAGAGAGGTAACTATTAATGCTGAACTATAGTCAAGAGAGTAGACACATTTTATAAAAATTTTAGATGAAACATTCTTAAGTTTGTACCCAGTAAGCAGCCTCAGCTTCGTTGGGGGTCAGGTAACCAAGAGAACTATGAGGCCGCCTGGAGTTATAAACCCCCTCGATATATTCAAATACAGACAAATATAGTTCGCTGAAAGTATGGTATGTCCTGCGGCTGGTTTCCTCCAGCTTTAAATATTTGAAAAAGCATTCACAGACAGCATTATCGAAAGGATATCCCTTCTTGGAAAAGGACTGTACTACATTCATGGAATCTAAAAGCTGCCGGAATGCAAAGGCGGTATATTGTGTTGCCCTGTCGGAGTGGAACATAAGGCCATAGGGCTCATTCCTGTTTTTGTAAGCTTTCCGGAAAACCGTTATTACAAGAGCAACGTCAGCCCTGCCGGACAGATGCCATGACACCACTTTTCTGGAGAACAGATCGATCACAACGCACAGGTAATACCATCTGCCGCCCGCCTTGAGGTAAGTGATATCGCTGACCCATACGAGATTTGGGGTGTCCTGGGAAAACTGCTGCTGCAGGCGGTTGGCGCTGGACTTATACTATAAAAGTAGACACAATAAT
>USLW01000047.1 GCA_900555605.1 uncultured Clostridium sp.
CTGCATACCATGATGCGGCCGATATCATCGCCTACCGGGTTGATGATTTCACTGTCATTATGAATCAAACGCTCGATCTCATCCTCTGTTTCATCCAGCAGCTTATATCCCTTGTCACTGAAAAATTTGATGCCGTTAAATTCAAAGGAATTATGCGATGCGGAAATCATAACGCCTGCATCCGCTTCATAATGCCTTGTCAGATATGCCACAGCCGGGGTCGGGATCACCCCCGCCCGGATTACCGAGGCACCGACGGAACAGATTCCTGCCGCCAACGCGCTCTCCAGCATGTCGCAGGAAAGCCGCGTATCCGAAGCCACCAAAATCACAGGTTTATGATTTGCCGCAGAAGCCAGCACATAGGCGCCTGCACGGCCCAGCTTATAGGCCAGCTCCGCCGTCAATTCTTTATTGGCAACCCCTCTGACTCCATCCGTACCAAATAATCGCGCCATTAGAAACCTCCTGTTTGAAGACTTAAAGCAGCGCCGCAGCATCGGCATCGGCAAAGACCGTTACGTCAGGATGCCGAATCAGCGCAGATGCGGGCATAGCCGGCGTCTCAGGGCCTTCCTTCATCGCCTTCAGCGCCGCAGCCTTATTGGCACCGGACACCACCATAATGATCCGACGGGTGCGCAGGATCGTTCCGATTCCCATGGTAACGGCTCTGCGCGGCACCAAATCCGCCGAAGCAAAGAATCTGGAATTATCCCGGATTGTGGATTCTGTCAGGTCTACGGTGTGCGTGTTCTCCGAAAAGGTATCGGCCGGTTCGTTAAAGCCGATGTGGCCGTTGCTCCCGATGCCCAAGATCTGAAGATCAATCCCGCCTGCTTCCCGGATCATCTCTTCATACTTTCTGCAGTACGCGTCATAATCCTCCGCCATGCCGCAGGGAATATGTACGCGATTCTTGTCAATGTTCACATGATTAAAAAGATTGTCGAACATAAAATAAGCAAAGCTTTGATCGTGCTCCGGCGGAAGGCCGATATATTCATCCAGGTTGAAGGTCGTCACATTGGAAAAATCCAACTGGCCGGCCTGATTCAGCTCCGCCCAGCGGCGGTACATGCCGACAGGCGTGCTTCCTGTCGCCAGGCCCAAAACAAACCGCGCTTTCCCCTTCATGATACCGGCTGCCATTTCAGCCGCCCGCAGGCTCATATCATTGTAATCCTTGCAAACAACAATTTCCATTAAAAACCCCTCCAAAGTTTAATATGATATTATTCTGCAACCGCTTATCCGTGCCGCAAGCGCTCCCTGCAGCGCACCGTCACATGGGCGGATAAACCCGTTCCGTCTGTTCCTGGTTCATTTTGCTTCCCTTTGCTACAAAATAAGCGGTTGTCAGTCTTCTGTATGTACATTCCCCGTCCGGAGCAAACAGGTCGCCGTCCTGTATAATGGCGGCCATTGCCGGACAGCCTCTCCTGCACAGCTCGCTGTTGATGCATTTTGAGCAGCCGTAATCTCTTTCGCGGCGTTCCGCTAAACGCACCTGAAACGCCTTCATTCTTTGCATAATCGTGTCCCAATCATCATCATATGCGTTTCCCAGCGAAAAACGTTCGCTCTCATCAAACAGCTGGCACGGCATAATACTGCCGCCGGGCTTTACGCTCAAATTCCACTTCTCGTTCTCAGCGGTCAGCGGACAGAACATTGTGGGGTACGGAATTCCCGCCGGACCGGCATTCTCTCCCGCCTCCTGCAGAATTCTGCGAAGCACTGCCATTTTTTCTTTTCCAGTCAGCATCAGCCCTTCCCAGTTTCCTTTGGCATTGCCCTGGGGACATACAAAGGAAAAGAATGGCCGGCAGCCATAGCCGCGGATCAAATGTGCATACGACTCGATTAAATCCATATTATGTCGGGTAACCACCATTTTACATACCACCGGGTTTATCGCGCGAAGGGATGATACATGCTGCATCACGGTTTCAAAATGCCCGGCTCCGCGCATTTTCGAGTAAGACGCTTCGTCTGTGCCGTCAATGCTGAATTGAACGCTGAACCTTCGGTCTGTCTCCAGCAGCCGGTACAGCGTTTCGTCTCTGATGATTCCATTGGTAATAAACAGATAACTGAATGGCTCTTTTCTGGCGCACAGCTGCTCAGGCAGCTGCCGGTACAGGGTGGGCTCGCCTCCGGAAAAATCGAACTTCACGGTGCCGAATCGGTTGTAGAGTGTCGTCATGGCAGACAAAAGCACTTCCGGCGGGAGTTCCACCGTAACGGTGTTCCTGCCGGAAGCATTATAGCAATCGACACAATTTAGATTGCATCGGTTCGTAATTTCAAAATAGATACTGTCAATGATCATGTTCCGCCGCCTGTACTTTGCTTCGTCACTCGCCGTATCTTCGCAGCAGCTTTGAAGCACTGATAAACTGGACCGGATTCAGTTTGTAATAGGTCCGTTTTCCCTCTAACCGTCTCGTAACATAGCCGGCAGACAGAAGAATATCCAGATGATGCGTCAGCGAGGACATGGGGACATTCAGCATTCTGCTCAATTCACCGTTATAGCATTCCTTCGTATACAGCACGTCGATGATGCGGGCCCGCGTGGAATCATTGAATGCTTTAAATGCAACGGAAAACGACTCGTCCATCAGCGCGTTCTCCGCCTCCAAGCAGCGGAAATAATCATAGCCGACGAAGGCAATCACCTTTTTTCTGTTATCCGCAAAGATAAATCCGATCCGCAGCGGCATAAACAGCGAAGAAGAAATGGCGGAATCTACTGTGGTGGCTTCGCAGAAACCCGGAAGACGCTCACAGTTTTCTTTGAGAATTCCGTTCATCCGGTTATCGTCAATAGCTGTCCGGATCTGCTTCTCCAGCTCTTTGCGCAGGTCTTTCAGCGTATCATACTCCAGCTCCAGTTCTTTATAAACCTTTTCAATAAACTGAATCAGACACTTGACAGCATACTGCGGTGAGCGGAGCAATGTCAGCAGCTCCCACTTATGATCCGCCGACACCTCAATTCCGTTCAGGAAATTCATGAACATCGCCTCATCCTTAATAATATTCTGATAGAATTCCCTGTCAAAGCTGTTGTTGATATCGTAATAAGCCAGCGCATCAATAATCAGGTTTTCCGCATCGGATTCCATGATCTTCTGTGTAATGTCATCCAAACTTTTAATAGATTCAATGTCCTTTCCGAACAAATGTTCAAACAGCGTGGCCGGCTGCTTGGTGATAAAGAAAAACGCACGCACATCGCGGTCATTTTCCTTGATAAACGAACACAATCTGTAATATGCCGCCGTAATCCGGCTATTCACTTCTAAATTATATAAAGAATACAATTCATTTAAATCCGTGGATTGCTGCGCGCTGCCTAATATCTTGAACAGATCAAAAAAAATTCCTCTTTTATCATTATAAGTGTATCCACTTTCTAACATTGTTGCACCTCCACTATTTTGTGCACATATTTTAATACATTATCTAAAAAGTGTCAAATATCACACCGATTTTCAGCGAACAAAATCGAATCTACCATACTGTTATTTTAAACATTTTAACAGTTTTATCGTTTAAAGAACGAATAAAACGGACTGCATCGGACGCTACGCAGAATAAATCAAGCTCCAGCGCAGTGGCCGGATACGCGGGTGAAAGCCCTATGACCCGGCGCGGGCAGGCATATTTCAAGAACAGCTGCTCCGGGGATTGTTCAATTTTGATTTTTCGAAACCGCCGCCTGTTTTCATTGCCGAGGATCAGCGCATCCCATGTACGCAGCTCTGTTTCATGAAATACCGCCCGCCGCCATATGCCGTTCTCACACAAAAAAATCACCTTGCAGTACAGTCTTTCCTGTGTAAAATCCGGGTTTATCAGGGAACAGGCTATGGCAAAATGATCCTCCGGCAAACGGCTGCGTTCCAATACCGATATCCAGGAAATCCGCTTTCCGGGCAGCGTGATTTCCGTATATCCATCGTCGCTTTCCAAAATCACCGGCTTCCCGCCCGCCGCTGCCGGAATGGCATTTATATAATCAAACGTATTGTCACTGAAAAATCTTCTGCGGAGATTTTCCGCAAAAAAACGCTTCTGCAGACAGTATAAATAGTCGCTGTTCATTTTCATCCGCAGCGGACTGAACATACATTCATAAACAGATACCGGCAGCCGCATACGATTGACATGCTCCGCAAAATTCAGCCGCACGATCAGCGAGTCAAAAATGTCCGTCTCAAAGAAGGCGGCGGCGCAGGCCAGTGAAAAGAATTGATAAAAGGCACAGCGATATTCGACGGAACGCTTCAATATCTCATCTTCGCAGATCTGCTCCCGATTTTTGAGGTAAAAGCAGATAATATCTATATAATTACGCATTTTCAGGCGCAGAAACATGGTCGGATCATCTTCGAACGTCATTTTCGCACAGCCAAAATCGTCCGCTGCCACACAGTTCAGCAGGCACATAAAAGAGTCCGTCTCATTCAAGACTGAAATGGCATGTCCCTGTACGGAAATTACGGTTCCGCGGCCGAGAAGCGCTTCCGTATACGCGGGCTCTATATGCTGTGCGGAATGGAGCTCCACACAGATATCCGCATCCGGAATTTTATAAGGGACATAATGCGTTGGATAATGCTCCTGCGGCGCGGGGACCGTGAAATGTTTCCGCTCCTCGTCATAGTTTACAAATCCCGCTTCATACAGCAGCTGATGCGCTCTTTGCGCATCCCGTTCCAAAATCAAATAATCGATACGATTCACGCGCCATGGGATCCCCATATGCGCAGACACTGACCGAGAGGCCCTTGATTACCGCATACGGAATCTGGTGCCGGTCAAAAAGCGCACAGACATCGATACAGGCTTGAAGCAGCCGTCTCATCTGATCCAGATGCAGCGCTCTGTGCAGCTTCAGCATTTTACCGTACCGGCCGGAAACAGAAAGCACATAAGGGTAAAATAGGGATAACAGCTGGTGCTGTAAAATCAGCTTCACGTGTTCCCGCGTAAAACTTACTTTTTCCGGATCAATCTCATATCCCGTGGTAAAACGCGGCGCCCCGCATTGATCCGCAATCACCCTGCGCGCTACACATACCAGATAATATTCAACCCCTTGGGCACAGCGTCTGATCTCAGGCGGCGCCAGCCGGTAAATCGTTCTGTGCGGCCAGCTGCTCACCGCAATCCTGCAGTTTCCTGTCTCTTTCCACATCCGATGGACACGGCGAGAGAGCAGCACCACACAGCGGTCCCGCAGGAAGTGTCTGTTCAGAATTTGATTTTTTCCGTTTCTGTTTTCTACACGGCTCACGCGGCCCAGGCAAAGCGCTTTTTCGATCTGCTCACATGCCACCGCATTGTCTCCCTTTGTCTGGTATCCATCCGGCGTACAGCGGATGATCCGATGCACCAGAAGCCGTGCCTTATCATCTATCACAACGACAACATCTCCGACTTTATACCGCGGTTCGGGCCGGATCTCAGCGGTATCTCCCGGAATCAAAAGCGGCGCCATGCTATAGCCGCCCACCGCCAGAATGTTGTGATTTTGCGAAAGCTTCATTTCCGTCAATTTTCTAATAACTTTTCTGCGGTCCATAATGTATCATACCCCAATTCATAGATTTTCTCCGCCGCAAGCTTCCGAATTGTTTCATGCAGTGCGCGGTCATAGCATTGCACTACAAGCTGCCCCTTCATAATCATGGCAAAAGCCTGGAATTTGGACACCTGCCGCAGATAAGTCTGCGGTCCGCGCCGGAGAAAATAAATCCCGCCGATCCGATACGCCGGATGTGCAGTGATATTGTCAAAATGCAGCAGATGCCGGTTTGTGCCGCCGTACGCCACCGTTTCACAGCGCTGCCCCAGTGAGATGCCTGCCTGCTCCAATACCGCACGGCCGCCGTCGCGCAGCTGCAGCGGCTTGCGGGCGGGTAAAATGCATTTTTGATCGATACTGTAAAAAATCTCGTCGTCACTGATATATTCATATCCGCGATGCGCCAGGTAGGCGGTCAGCGTCGACTTTCCTGCCTCTGTTTCTCCCATCAGCAGGTAGGCCTTGTCCGCTTTGGCAAGGACTGCTCCGTGCAAAGCAAATACAGAGGGCAGTATGCAGGTATTCAAATAAATCAGATTTTCTATGCAGATCAAGGCCTCCGAAGGGGATGTCTTTTTCTCTCTGACCGTTTCTTCCGGAGGCTGATATTGAAAAACACCGTCCCTGCTGCTATAGCACATCCGGTACAATGCAGATTCCTCTGCGTCTGTCCGCGTATCAGCCAGGCAATTACGGTAAAATGCGCGCAGCGTAGCGCACAGCAGCGGATCATCCGAAGCAACGGAAAAGGACAGTGTGCAATATGGTTTTCGTATTTTTACAGTCTGATCTGAAGCAAAGCGTTTCATACGCAGTTCGGCACCGGTTCAGGTATCAAGCGGAAGTAAAATGCGTCTTTCAGCCAAGGTTTCCGTAAAGCTCCTGACGTCCCGCGTAATGGCTTCCCGATCTCCCTCATAAGAGCGGAGCATTAGATCAATCACTTTCTCCAGATCAGATTCTGTTTTGAAGGCATCCAGTATCTTTTGTGCGATCTCGTCCAAAATATGCGTATTTCCGCTTACGCTGTCAAATAAAACCGTCCCCTCATCCTCTCCCAGCGGCAGTTCATTGATTTCATCATTGATTTTATAATGCATCGGTTTCTACTCCTATAAACGATAATTTCTGCTACAATTACATTCTATCATTCATACAGAAAATGTCAACGAATAGATCCCAATAAAAAAAGGGCAGTCGCCACCGGATACAGCTTGAACCGCCCAACTTGCTTATTATTTTGTATTTTTCCTTTACAGCCTTTTTACAGAGTTCCCATCACTGTAATCACCGTAATACCCGGCACCACCGCAATTTCGCCGGTCACGGGATCCTGCGTGAAAGTTGCTTCCGGAACATTCACGCTGAGCGATGAGCCGTCCGCAGGAAGCCGGAGCGTGCTATTGCTGTAGCTGAAATCTTCCGAGCCGATTGTCAGGCCGTTTACCGTTACGGTAATGGGATTCGGCGCCGGATGGAATGTATCTGAAAGAACAACGTCCGTTGCCGCCACATTGCCGTAGTTATACAGCGTAAAGGTATATGTCAGCTGACTGCCGTCTGTTACCGGATTCGGGGACATGGACTTGAAAATCCGTACATCTGCGTAATCCGCTACGGCAATGGTATTGATATCATACATATTATCTGACATATTGGTTGCGGTCCAGGTCGCCGTGTTGGTGATATAGGAACCGGTGTTCAGCGCCGCGCTGTTATTAATCCGCGCATTATAAATAATAATGGCATTTGCGTTTGCCGGCAGCGCATTGATCACAAAGGTAATGGAATTCGCAGTCACTGACGGATTGATGCCAGACATGTAAATACCATTGATATACAATTGTGCCGCACCGGTATAAGTCAAGGGAGTCACATACGCAGAAGAGCCGACAGGCAGATAGGAGCCTAAGTTGTCAACGATCGTAACATCATTCAGTACAGATGTGCTGGTATTGCTGGTGGTCAAAATATACGTTACGATGTCACCTGATCTATAAGTCGACTCTAATGAGGTTTTTCCAACGGTCAAGGGTCCCTGAATCGTGGTAGTTGCAATGTTTGAAGTTGCCGTGCCATATTGGGAACCGTATGCAAAACTGATTTGCGCTTGATTTGTAATTTGTGTTGCCAAAGAAACCTCTCCTTTCCGTTCATTGGATACTGATAAGACTTGCCTATGTCACGAGATTCCGCTTCACAGGCATGCTCACTATAAATATATGCCATACAAAACGGCGAGGTTACCATAATGAAAATGAAATGGTCTCCTGCAAAAAAAAAAGCCCGGCACCGCCGCCGAACCAGGAACCAGCAAGCGCTCCGGACTTTCGCGCCGGGAAGCGCCGCCCGGCATGCAGGTTTATAGAAAGCGTTTCAGGAAACGCTCCTCAATGTCGACAATAATCAGATCTTCTCCGATCCGTTTGATTTTCTCATAGGGGATAATCAATTCCTGTTCTTTGCTGCTTCCTCCGAACAGCTTTGCGGTGCCGGCAACCATAATGGCTTCCAGCCTGCCGTCTTCAAAGTTCACATCTGCATCCGACACATAGCCGAGTCTTCTGCCGTCTGTAAGATTTACCACCTCTTTTTTATGAAAGGAACTGACTCTTCCCATATTTCCTCCATTCACACATATCATGGGCGCTGCGCCCTTCTTTGATATTTTATGTATCCGTGCGGAAAAATGCAACGCCTCTTCCGCACACTGCGTTTTATGCCTTCAGATCAAATATATTCATACATATTTCCGTAAATGTTTGAGTGCTGTCTTTTCTAATCTGGATACCTGCGCCTGGCTGATTCCGATCTCCTCCGCGACCTCCATCTGGGTCCGCCCTTCAAAAAAGCGCATGTTGATAATCAGCTTTTCTCTGCCATTGAGTTTATCCATTGCATCGTTGATTGTCATACTCTGCTCCCACGCGCTGTCATGGTTTTTGTCGTCACGGATTTGATCCATGACGCACAGCGTATCGCCGCCGTCCTGAAATACAGGATCAAAAAGAGAAACCGTTTCCTGAATGGAATCCAGCGCCATCACCAGCTCCTCCCGTTCAACTCCCAATTCTTTTGCGATTTCGCTTACGGAGGGTTCCTTGTTATTCTGGCCGAACAGCCGTTCTCTCACCTGCAGCGCTTTATACGCCATATCCCGCAAAGAACGGCTGACCCGGATCGCATTGTTATCCCGCAGGTAGCGGCGGATTTCACCGATAATCATGGGAACTGCATACGTAGAAAACTGAACGTCCTGGGTAATATCAAAATTATCGATGGCTTTGATCAAGCCGATGCAGCCGACCTGAAAAAGATCATCCACCATTTCCCCCCTATTGTTAAAGCGCTGTATTACGCTCAGCACTAAACGCAGATTCCCGTTGATAAATTCCTCTCTTGCTTTTTCATCCCCCTTTAGAATACGATCAAACAACGCTTTCTTTTCTTCCGCGGACAGCACCGGCAGCTTTGCAGTATTGACCCCACAAATTTCGACCTTGTTTATTATCATAAACTCAAACCTCCGGAAACAGAATAATCAATGTAATGATTATTGCCTCCGCAGGGACATTTATACTGTAAAAACCTGCCACACGATTTTACACTTCGCCTTTGAGCATTTCTTTTCGCAGACGATTGATGATCCGTTTTTCCAGACGAGATATGTATGACTGTGAGATGCCCAGCATATCTGCAACCTCTTTTTGTGTTTTCTCCTCCCCGCCTGTCAGGCCGAATCTAAGGTCCATAATTTTTTTCTCCCGCAGACTGAGTTTTTTCAGTGCGGAATTCAGAAGCTCCTTATCCACCTCTTCATCGATATCTCTGTAAACCACATCATGGTCGCTGCTGAGCACATCGGAAAGCAGCAGTTCATTCCCGTCCCAATCCACACGCAGCGGCTCGTCAATGGAAACCTCTGCCTTCTGCCGGCTGCTGCGGCGAAGGTACATTAATATTTCATTTTCAATGCAGCGGGAGGCATACGTTGCTAATTTGATGTTTTTATTCGGTGCAAATGTATTGATTGCCTTAATCAAGCCGATTGTCCCGATGGAAATCAAATCCTCCACATATACCTTTGTATTTTCAAATTTTTTTGCAATATACACCACGAGCCGGAGATTTCGCTCAATCAGTACGTTTTTGACATCCATATCCGCATCGTAGTAGTGGTCCAGCAGATACGTCTCCTCTTCTGCGGAAAGCGGCGGCGGAAGCGTATCCGGTCCGCCGATATAATAGACCTTTTCAGCAGGGGTGTTCTTCTTGATCCCCATAAAGCGAAGAAATTTGTACAGCTCCATCGTAAAACGCAGCTTTGTCACAGCAAAACTCATATTCCCACTCCTCATAACAAATTTATTTTACGCCGAAGGCTCTGCCAGCAGTTCCGGTGCAAGCAGTGCGCGATATCGGCTGCCGTCCGATAACTTTTTTGTATACAGGCAAATAATTGCATTCTCCCTTCCCGTGCGGAGGTTCTGCGCTGCCGCCTCCGCGGTCTCCTGCTCCGGAATACCGCCCTGCAGTATTTTTACAAGGTCTGCCCGGAATCCTGGAAGCACGCCGCTCTCACAGCCCAGTGAGCTATACGGGATCAATCGGAAGCGCCGCACCCACTCCGTCTCCTCCAGAACCGTTTCCACTGCATCCAAATCTGCCGCAGAATGATCCTGAAAATATTGACGTAAACGTTCCGGCAAAAGAGACTGCACCGCGGACAGCTCTACAATCACCACCGGCTCTCCCGTAAAGGGATCCTTCAATTCGTTACCCGTGTCCACGAGCGCGGGAATCCAGACCCCTTCTCCATTGAACTCGACGTACAGGCTCACCGCGCATTTTTCCAGCATACGCCGATCCTTGATATATCGGACAAAGCTATTTACAATAATATATCCGCTTCCTGCCGTGATCAGCAGATAATTCACGGGCGAATTCCAATGAAGGTAGAACGCGCCGCCGGCAAAGGCCGCTTC
>USLW01000048.1 GCA_900555605.1 uncultured Clostridium sp.
GGATGTGCCGGCTTCTGAGAAAAGCGGATACGCCTCTGATCGGAGCGGCCGCGGGACATGTACATTTTAATCATGAGGATTATCTGACTTACGGCGTATGTCCGCTGCTGAAAAATAGAGGCAGAAAGCAGTATGTAACGGATGTCGGCGCATTCGGCACGGTGCGCATATTCGACGTGGTTCCGGCTTGATTTTTCATCTTAATCAGCGTATGATTAATCGGATCCGTACAGGCGGCAGCAGAGGCGTGAAGCGTCTGTACGGAGAACGCACGACAGCATTATAAAAAGAGAGGTAGGTTTGTATGGTGAAGATTACTTTGAAGGACGGATCGGTGATTGAGGCTGCGGAAGGCGCCACCGTTTTGGAAATCGCGGAGCAGATCAGCCAGGGTTTAGCACGGGCTGCCGCTGCCGGTGAACTTGACGGGGAGGTGGTTGAACTGACAACGCCTGTCACACAAAGCGCACGGCTGAATATCCTGACCTTTGACAGTGAGGCGGGGCAGCACGTTTACCGTCATACCACCTCTCATATTATGGCGCAGGCAGTGAAGCGCTTGATGCCGGAGGCAAAGCTGGCCATCGGGCCGGCAATTGACAGCGGGTTTTATTATGACTTTGATATAGAGGGAACCTTTACGGCAGAAGTGATTGCGCAGATCGAAGAGGAAATGAAAAAGATTATCAAAGAGAAGCTGCCGATTGAAAAATTCGAGCTGAGCCGGCCGGAGGCACTGAAGCTGATGGAGGAACGGAAAGAACCGTATAAAATGGAGCTGATCAGAGATTTGCCCGAAGATGCACGGATTACATTTTACCGACAGGGTGAATTCGTGGATCTATGCGCAGGACCGCACCTGGATAACACCGGCAGAGTGAAGGCGTTTAAGCTGATTCAGACAGCGGGCGCATACTGGCGCGGAAATGAAAAAAATAAAATGCTGCAGCGGATTTACGGTACAAGCTATCCGGACAAGAAGCTTTTGGCAGAGCATTTAGAGCGTCTTGAAGAGGCAAAGCGGCGGGATCATAATAAGTTAGGCAGAGAGCTGGAGATCTTTACGACAACGGACTATATCGGCCAAGGGCTGCCCATCATGCTGCCCAAGGGGGCAAAAATGATGCAGATTCTTCAGCGCTTTGTGGAGGATGAAGAGGAACGCAGAGGGTATCTGCTCACCAAAACGCCGTATATGGCCAAATCAGACCTCTATAAGATATCCGGGCATTGGTATCATTACCGGGAAGGCATGTTCATTTTAGGCGATCCTGAAAAGGCAGAGGAAGAGGAGGTCATGGCGCTGCGTCCGATGACATGTCCCTTTCAGTTTCAGGCGTATTTAACCAGAACGAGAAGCTACCGCGATCTGCCGCTGCGCTACGGCGAGACCTCCACCTTGTTCCGCAATGAGTCCTCCGGTGAAATGCACGGCTTGATCCGTGTGCGGCAGTTTACCATCTCCGAAGGGCACCTGATGTGTACGCCTGAGCAGCTGGAGGAGGAATTCCGCGGCTGCCTGGATCTGGCAAACTATATGCTTTCCACATTGGGACTGGATGAGGATGTTTCTTACCGCTTTTCCAAATGGGATCCGAATGACCGTGAGAAATATATCGGCAGCGATGAAGAATGGAACGCAGCGCAGTCCACTATGAAGCAGATTCTGGATCATATGGGGCTTGTGTATACGGAGGCTGAGGGGGAAGCGGCATTTTACGGGCCGAAGCTTGACATCCAGATCCGGAATGTACACGGCAAAGAGGATACGCTGATTACGATTCAGATCGACTTTCAGCTGGCTTCTAAATTCGATATGACTTATGTGGATCGCGATGGAAGCAAAAAGAATCCCTATATCATCCACAGAACTTCAATCGGCTGCTATGAGCGGACCTTGGCGCTGCTGATTGAGAAATACGCCGGCGCTTTTCCGGCTTGGCTTGCGCCGGTGCAGGTAAAGGTCATGCCGATTATTGAGAAACAGGCGGACTATTGTGCGGAGCTTTGCAGAAAATTAAAGGCTATGGGCTTCCGGGCCGTGCTGGACGACCGCAATGAAAAAATCGGCTACCGCATCCGCGAGGCACAGATGGAGAAGGTGCCTTATATGCTGGTGGCCGGGGACCGTGAAATGGAGGAGGGCATGGTCAATGTGCGCTCCAGAAAGGAAGGCACGTCGGAAAGCATGCCTTTTGATGACTTTGCTGCAAAGCTGAAGGCGGAAGTGGAAAATAAAATCAGATAAAACCGCGGAGCAGGGAACGGCTGCGGAAAGGACGGGAAATGCATGAGTTCGGCAGATATTGCGTTTATTCATACCTGCAGGGATATTTTACAGAACGGTACCTATGTGAAGGACGAGGGCGTCCGGGCCAAGTGGGAAGACGGTACGCCTGCGTATACCATCAAAAAATTCGGCGTGGTGAACCGCTATCAGCTGGATGAGGAATTTCCGCTGATTACGCTCCGTCCCATCAAGCTGTCTGTGGCAGTGGATGAAATCTTGTGGATCTGGCAGAAAAAATCAAATAATGTTCATGATTTAAACAGCCATATCTGGGACAGCTGGGCAGATGAAAACGGTTCCATCGGAAAGGCCTATGGATACCAGCTCGGCATCAAGCATCAGTATAAAGAAGGCGCATTCGATATGGTAGACCGTGTGCTTTACGATCTCAAGCACAATCCGTACAGCAGGCGGATCATGACCAATCTTTATAATTTTCAGGACCTGCATGAGATGGCGCTTTATCCGTGTGCCTACAGCATGACGTTTAATGTTACGGACGGACGCCTTTGCGGGATTCTGAACCAACGTTCCCAGGACATGCTGACGGCCAATGCCTTCAATGTCGCGCAATATGCGGCGCTGCTGATGATGTTTGCCCAGGTTTCGGGCCTAAAGCCCGGGGAGCTGGTGCATGTAATTGCAGATGCGCATATCTACGATCGGCATATTCCCATTGTGGAATCCCTGCTTGCGCGTGAAGTCCATCCGGCGCCCCGGGTTACGTTGGATCCGAGTATTACGGATTTTTATGACTTTACGCCGGAGAGCTTTACGGTTGAAAATTATGTGCATGGCGAAAAAATCGGAAAGTTTCCGGTTGCGATCTGACGGGAATCTGAAAATGGGCGGACAGGAGCGGAGGCAGGCATGAATCTAATTGTAGCAGTAGATCAGGAATGGGGAATCGGATACCGGGGGGATCTGCTGGCGCGGATCCGAGGAGATCTGCAGAACCTGGCAGGCTTAACCACCGGAAAGGTGGTGGTGCTCGGTTCTAATACGCTGGCGACCTTTCCAGGGGGCCGCGTGCTGAAGAACCGTACCAATATTGTACTCTGTCCGGATCCCGCGTACGGGCCGGAGGGGGCGACAGTGGCGCATTCTTTAGCGGAACTGTTTGAAATCCTGAAACAGTTCCGCAGCGAAGAGATCTATGTGCTGGGTGGGGCCAGCGTCTACCGGCAGCTTCTGCCCCACTGTCAGAAGGCCTATGTCACAAAATTTGACTGGACCTATGAGAAGGATGTTTCGATTCCG
Organism: uncultured Clostridium sp.; assembly: GCA_900555605.1. Taxonomy (GTDB): domain Bacteria; phylum Bacillota; class Clostridia; order UBA1212; family UBA1255; genus UMGS1851. The sequence continues at coordinate 3,551 of USLW01000048.1, forward strand.
GATTTGGACGCGGATCCGGCGTGGAAGCTGACGTTTGTAAGCGCACCGCAGTACAGCATGCCGGAGGATCGGATCGGCTGCGCGGATGCACCGCTGAAATATTATTTTACCGAATACGAGCGTGTATAAGTGCTCTGTACGGAATGCTGCGCCGCGCCGGAAAATTTCGTCTTGACAAGCGCAGGCTTTCCATCTATAATCTTAACATTCGCCTTCGGCATCCCACAGCGGGGACGCGGAGCGCGGAGAACAAGGGAATCATTGTGAAATGCGCAGATGAAAAGTAGTAACCTATCGGAGGCTTTCAGAGAGTTCTGGGATGGTGGGACAGAACAGCGGACTGACAGGCGAACTCGTTTCGGAGCACCTGAGGATGAACAGGGGGGAAGCCCTCCAATTAGTTTCAGGCGTTGGGCGGGCGTTAACCGCGCTTTGAGAGAGCGGATAAAAGGGGTGTTTGACCGGAGTCGGCTAATTAGAGTGGTACCGCGGAGTAAATTGGATCTTCGTCTCTATTTATACAGAGACGAGGATTTTTTTATTATATTTTATTATAATTAAGAGAGGTAAGGAAATGGAAACGTACAAGATTTTTGGCGAAGCGGAGCATTCATTGATCGAAATGACCTTGGGAGATTTGCTGGAAAAAGTGGCTTCTGTCTATCCTGACGTTGATTGCGTCGTTTACAACGATCGTCCGTTTCGTATGAGCTATGCCGCTTTCAACCGGGAGTGCGACAGAATCGCAAAGGGGATGATGGCGCTGGGCGTAAAAAAAGGCTCTCATGTGGCGATCTGGGCGACAAATTATCCGGAATGGATACTTACCATGTTTGCCTCGGCTAAAATCGGCGCAACGCTGGTAACGGTTAATACCAATTATAAAGTGTTTGAAGCGGAATATCTGCTGAAACAGTCGGATACGGATACGCTGGTGATGATGCACGGCCTGAAGGATACCTGTTATGTAGATATTATCAATGAATTATGTCCTGAGCTGAAGGACAGCAAGCCGGGCGCACTGCAGTCGTCAAATCTGCCATACCTGAAGCGTGTCATTTATATTGATAAAGAAGAGGATACCCCGGCGGGCATGCTGCACTGGTCGGCGTTAAGCGCTTTAGGAGAATCCGTTTCAGAGGATGCCTTCGAGGAGGCAAAGCGCGCGGTCAGCTGCTTTGATGTGGTAAATATGCAGTATACGTCAGGTACCACGGGCTTTCCCAAGGGCGTTATGCTTACCCATTATAATATTTTAAATAACGGAAAATGCATCGGCGACAATCAGAATCTATCCTATGTGGACCGGGTCTGCCTTCCGGTGCCGTTTTTTCACTGCTTCGGCTGTGTGCTGGGGATTATGGCTTGTATTACGCATGGCTCTACCATCGTACCTGTAGAGCGCTACCATCCGGTGCGGGTAATGACAACCGTGCAGGAGGAGCACTGTACGGCTGTTTACGGCGTGCCCACGATGTATATTGCGATGCTGGAGCATCCGGACTTTGAAAAATATGATTTTTCCTCTCTGCGCACCGGCATTATGTCCGGCTCTCCATGCCCTGTAAAGGTCATGGAAAAGGTGGTTAATGCCATGAATATGCGGGAGATTACAATTCCCTACGGCTTGACAGAGGTATCTCCGGTATGCACCATGACAAATATCAGCGACAGCATTGAAAAGCGCGTGGCTACGGTTGGGCGTAAAATGCCGTTCGTTGAAGTAAAGGTGGTGGACCCGGAAACCTATGAGGATCTTCCGCCGAACACGCCGGGCGAGGTTGTGGTGCGCGGATATTCCGTGATGAAGGGATATTATAAAATGCCGGAGGCTACGGCACAGGCCATTGACGGAGATGGCTGGCTCCATTCGGGGGATCTGGCGGTAATAGATGAAGAGGGATATTTCCATATTACCGGCCGGATTAAGGATATGATCATCCGGGGCGGCGAGAATATCTATCCGAAGGAGCTGGAGGAATTCCTATACACGCATCCGCAGGTTCGGGATGTTCAGGTTATCGGCGTGCCGGACAAAAATTACGGAGAGGAGGTCTGTGCCTGTGTCATTCTGAAAGAAGGCGAGACCGTATCCGAAGACGCGCTTAAAGAGTACATCCGCAGTCATCTCTCCAGACATAAAATGCCCAAGTACATTTGGTTTATGGATGCGTTTCCCATGACGGCCAGCGGCAAAATCCAGAAGTATAAAATGCGGGAACAGGCTGTCGTACATCTGAATCTTCATGAGGCGGCAGGCATTGAAACTGCGTAAATTGTTTTGAAAGGATGATTGCGGCAATGGAAAGAACAGGACAGCTGCCCGACGGGCGGTACTGTGAACAGATTGAATTGGTCGCACATGACGTGGACTTGAATAACCGGCTGAAGGTATCATCCGTATTTTCCCATGTACAGGAGGTTGCAAACGCGCAGTGCGTACATTTTCATGTGGGGCATGAGGAATTAATGGAACGATTTGGACTGTGCTACGTGCTGACCCGGATGCGTTTTGTTATGGAGTCGTATCCGACGGTGGGAGAAAAGGTGTGGGTTTGCACGTGGCCGGACAATAAATTGCGGGTGGTATTCACACGGTATTTTACCTTGCATGGAGCAGATGACCGCCTGATCGGCAGCGCTGTCTCAAATTGGGTTCTGTTCGATACCCGCAGACGCGCCTTGGCAAAGCCTCAGGATTACGGCGTATATATTCCGGTGGATACCTCCGGCGTTACGCCGCCGCAAGTTATGCCTAAGGGAACGAAGTTTGACTTTGTACCGGCGCATACCGCTTTGCGGCAGCCGGTATACAGCGATTTTGATTATAACCGCCATGTAAATAATGCCCGGTATGTGGAGTGGATCTGCGATGTACTGCCGCTGGAATTGCTGAAGAGGCAGCCAATCCGGGAAATTGATATCAAGTATGATCATGAAATCGGATTAGAGGCTTTTCTGGAACAGCCTGAGGCGGCACGCGCGCTTCGGATTGATTCCGCTTATGATAAAAACGAGTTTTCCGTCCGGGGAACGGGCTGGGATCAAATTGTATTTTTTGAATGCAAAGGTACTTTTTTTCAAGAGGGAAAGGAGAAAACAATATGAAGCTGAAATATTTCGGTACAGCGGCCGCGGAGGGCTGGCCCGGCCTGTTTTGTGACTGCGATGCCTGCCGGCGGGCGCGTGCTGCCGGAGGCCGCAATATCCGCACCCGGTCGCAGGCGATCATAGACGACTGCCTGCTGATTGATTTTCCTGCCGATACATATATGCATGTGCTTTACGGCGGCTTGGATTTGACAAAGGTTTCGTCTTGTCTTATTACGCATACCCATGAGGATCATTTTTATCCGCTGGATTTCGGAAACCGCAGAGAGGGATTTGCCTATCTGCGGCCGGATAAACCGTTTTTTACCGTATACGGATCGGAGACCGTGGGACATGAAATGAAATCCGTCATCGAGACCGTGGGCACGGCGCGCGTGAATTTTGCGCCGATGCAAAAATTTGAAACAGCTGTGATCGACGGCTATGAGGTCACCGCGCTGGCGGCAGATCATGATCCGAACAGCGGATGCGTGATTTACATGATCGGCGATGGGAACAAAACTATGCTGTACGCAAATGATACGGGCTACTTTCCAGAGGAGACCTGGACGTATCTGATTGATCGCACAAAAGAAGGCCGCCTGCGGTTTGATTATGTATCAATTGATTGTACCGGGGGCTTGGGCGCACAATACCAAAGGGGCCATATGGGAACAGAAGCAGCTGCCTCTGTTCGTGAAAGACTGCTGACCGCAGGCTGTGCAGACCGCGATACGGTTTTCTGCCTGCATCATTTCTCTCATAACGGAAAAGCCATTTATGACGAGCTTGTAGGCCCTGCCGCCGAAATGGGCTTCCTTGTGTCCTATGACGGAATGGAAGTTGAGATATAAGATATATATAGATCAGGCGTTCAGATTTCGTCCGGCAGCGCGGTTCTGCTGCCCTCTAAATGGCTGTCTGCTCCGTAGCAGAGGATTCGGAACGCGCCGCGCTCCCGGTATTCTACTATGCTGACGGAAGCGTTGCTGACCCACGGAATGTTTGCGATTTCAGATAAGCTCCAGCCTTCCCATATGCATTTCATGACCCGGATCGGCGTAGCGTGTGTGGCGAGACAAATCATTTTACCGGGGTTCTGGGCTACGAGCATTTCAATTGTATGACGAATCCGTGACAGGAGCTCCGCAATACTTTCTCCTCCGGGACATCTGCAGGCGGCGAGATTGCTACACCAGTGAGCATAGTCTTCCGGAAATCGTTCCGCCAGCGCCCGGAAGGGAACTGCTTCCCATTTTCCGCCGTTGATTTCCCGCAGACCCGGCTCGGAAATCACGGGGAGATCCTTTTTGGCCGCGATATGCTCTGCGGTGCAATAAGCGCGCCGCAGGTCGCTGGCGTAGATTTTGTCAATGGGATACTGTGACAGAAAGCGCGCGGTAGCCTCTGCCTGCGCATGCCCCTTTTCTGTTAGAGGAATATTGTAATGACCCGCAAATACCCCCTGGATATTTGCTTCACTTTCTCCGTGCCGGACCAATATTACTGTTGTCATTCTAAACCCGCTTTCTTCTTTTCTCTGAACCGATTTAACGAAATAAAAAGGACATCTCAGCCGGAATGCCGGACAAAGATGCCCTTTCTTTATTCCGTCTCGACAGTTATTCGTTTTTATCCTCTGCTGAAGCCGAGGACTTCTCTGCATCTTTTTCCTTGGGCAGTATCAGGTTTAAGAGAATTCCTGCAATGATGCCCAATCCGATGCCTGATATGCTGAAGACCTCAACGCCCCATACCGCGCCGCCGATTGCAAGCACCAGCATAACGGCTGCAATGGAGAGATTCCGATTGCTCTTAAAGTCAACTTTGTTTTCTACCAGCGTCCGCAGTCCCACGGAGGCGATCATGCCGTAGAGCACGATACATGCGCCGCCTAATACAAAGTTGGGAACCGTTTCAATGGCGCCGATGGCTTTCCCGAAAAAGCTGACGGCAATTGCGACAAATGCCGCAAACCGCAGAGCCCCGGGATTATAGTTCCCGGTGACGGCAAGGACCGCAGTATTTTCGGAATACGTTGTATTCGCAGGACCGCCTACGCAGCCTGCCGCAATTGTTGCCAGACCGTCCCCGAGCATGGTCCGGTGCAGGCCCGGATTTTTTGCAAAATCACGGCCAACCACTTCACTGTTGGCATATACGTCTCCGACATGCTCTACACAGGTGACAATAGCGATGGGGGCAATGGTGCCGATGGCTTTCCATGTAAAGGTGGGAAGTACGAAATCAGGCACCTCAAACCAGCTGTGCTGTGCCATTTTACTCATATCCATCAGACCGTCAGGGGCGATCCCGAAGACTTTTACGCAAAGATATGTAACCAGATACCCTGCCGCAAGGGCGATGACGATAGAGGAGAGCTTGAGCATTCCCTTCCCGTAGCAGGAAAGGATGATGGCCAGCAGACATACAAACAAGGCGATTCCCCAGCTCCAGTAATATTCTGTTGTAAAATTGGCGAACCCTTGGATATTATTAATTGCCGCAGAGGAGAGGTTCAGACCGATAATCGCGATTCCGACGCCTCTTACCACAGGAGGAAATAATTTATCAATAAAGCCCTTGCCTAAAAGTTTGATCAGCAGCGCAAACAACAAATAGATCATGCCTGCCACAATAATACCGCCCATGGCCTCCGAAATTTTTGCATTCTCCGCTTTGACGCCGGGACCTCCGCCGGTAATGGCAGCGATTGCCGTGGTAAAAGCGAAGGAGATGCCTAAAAAGGTCGGCATCCGACCGCCGGTGCAGATGTGAAAAATAATCGTGCCCAGGCCGGCTGCAAAAAGTGCCACCCCAACGTCCAAACCCGTTAAAAGTGGCACTAAAATAGTCGCGCAGGCCATTGCGAATGCATGCTGGAATCCCAGTGCAATGGTTTTTCCCGCGCCGATCTTTGGATAATCTTTCACGCCGGGAAAGATGCGCTGCCAGATCTTGCTGAAAATGTTCATGTGACTTCCTCCTCATATGATTGCTGTAAACCGAAAATGACAGTTGTCCAAACCTTTGAAATTGTATCAGAAAGACCAGGGGTTGTAAATACATGTGTGTAAAAAATCGTTTTTTCTATTTACAAAATCTGTGCCGTATGGTATACTGCGCAAAATGGTAAAATGCTTTTACTTAATAAGCGGGATAATTTAAAATTTGTTGAAAGGCAGGCGCATTTTAGAATGAAAAGACGGATTCATTTGATCAGCAACGCGCATATCGACCCGACCTGGCAGTGGGAATGGGAGGAGGGTGCGGCTGCAGCGGTTTCCACCTTTCGGACAGCTGCGGATTTCTGTGAGGAATATGGGGATTATGTATTTAATCACAATGAGGTTCTGCTGTACCGTTGGGTAGAAGAATATGAGCCGGTGCTGTTTGCTCGGATCCAAAAGCTGGTTCAGGCAGGAAAATGGCATATCATGGGGGGCTGGTATCTGCAGCCGGACTGCAATATGCCCTCCGGAGAAGGCTTTATACGGCAGATCTCTGTGGGAAGAGCTTATTTCCAGGAAAAATTCGGCGTTACCCCTACCACGGCAGTCAACTTTGACTCCTTTGGACATAGCCGCGGGCTGGTACAGATTTTAACAAAAAACGGCTTTGACAGCTACATTCATACGAGACCGGATCCGAACTTCCTGACGCTGCCGGGCGTGGTTTATGAATGGGTGGGTTATGACGGTTCTTCCGTGACTGCCTTCCGTGCGGACTGCTACGGCAATGGATACGGGCAGCTGGAGGGGCGGATCCGCCGTTTGCTTGAGCAGTTTCCGGAAGATGATTTTACCCTGCTGCTGTGGGGGATGGGAGATCACGGCGGCGGCGCGTCCCGGCCGGATCTTGAGGCGATTGCACGTCTGCGCACAGAGTTTCCGCCGAGGGAGCTGCTG
>USLW01000049.1 GCA_900555605.1 uncultured Clostridium sp.
CCGGCGGAAATGCAGTTTTTATTTCGAGAGGAGCCTGAAATGGAAAAACAGGAGTTTTTCCGCCATATACACTGGGAGCTTTTGAAATGCATTGCCATTCTGCGTCTGTATACAGAGGAGCAATGGATCGAACCCGCATTGCCTCCGAAGCTGCCCTACGGGATTTTATTTCACCAAACCATGAGTTACCTGGCGGCTGCCGGCCCTGCCACCGCGGCAGCTGGCGGAGGAGATGCTGACGCTTCAGAGCTTCCGCCATATTCTACCGGAGGATTACCGGATCCTGCTGCGTGAAATGTGCAGGCAGCAGCTGCTGGAGCTGACAGAGGATCATCAGCTGATGATCGGACCTGCGGGAGAACGGCTGATTTACAATTATACGTTCTACAGTGTATTTGAAACGCCTGAGGAATATGACGTCTTGTGTAATGCGGAAGCGATCGGTACGGTACGGGAGGGATTTCCGGCCGGAGAGACATTTGCTTTGGCCGGCCGGTATTGGAAGGTGCTGCGCAGAGAAAAAAAGGCCCGCAAGCTATATGTAGCCGAGGAGCGGATTCCGGAAACAGAGACCTGGTGGGGAAGAGATGAAATCCAGGGCATTTCATCCAAACAATGGAATGGAATTCGGGAGATGCCCGTACATACGAAGGTCATGCGGAAAATGCGTGATATTTTACTTGAGGAGACGCAATATGCTTTCTTGAGCGATTCCGCGGCAGAGCGGCTGTTTGAAATGCGGGAGCTGGCCAAAGAACGTTTGCTCGGAACAGAAACCGTGATCCCTATCACAGGACATGCAGCGGGCATTTTTCCTTTTCTCGGCGCCCGGGAAATGCTGACGCTCTGCCTCGCGCTGAACAATCAAGGGATATCTGCCCGGCTCCATCTGGACGGCAGCGTTCCTGTGTGTATTTTCGTGCGGGACTGCGGGGCGGCGGAGGTGCGCCGTATCCTGAATGCGATTCAATATGAACCGTTTTCCCTCTCGGCGCAGATGCTGCCGGAAGATCCGGAGACAGCGGGAAAATTCAGTCCGTATATTCCAAAAGAACTGCAGCAAAAGGCATTTCTTGCAGATGTTCTGGATGCCGAGGGGCTGCAGACGCATCTGCAGCTGTAACACGCATTTCGGGAGAATGGCACGTATCCTCCCGACACATGATAGCAGTCTGTTTCATGTTCAAAGGCTGCGGATGAGGGGCACACTATTTTTCCCGCATATCGTAATACTCTTTAACCGCGGCAAAAAAGGCATCAATATTTTCCCAGCTGCTCATAGGCGGAATATCACAGCCTGAGGAAATTACAAAATTCGGGTAATCCGGACAGCATGCGGACATAATTTGTTTTGTTTCCGCTGCGATGGAGGCAGGCGTACCGTTGCGGAACTGCCCGGCAGGATCTACATTTCCCATGACGACGATATCCTTGGGAATATGGGCCAGCATATCCTTCATGACAATGGAATTTCCGAAATGATAAGCTGCCGCCCGGGTCTGTAAAATGGAATCGATCATTTGAATCGTATGATTGCCGCAGTTATGATAAATTACAAGAAAATCATCATTTTGCACCTTTCTTACAATTTCCGCAACATACGGTGCAGAAAATTCTGCGGCTAAATCCGGAGACAGCAATCCTGTCAGCGGTTCCGCCATTACGATTCCGGCGGCCCCTGTTTTTTTATAGGCATTGATATAATCAATTAAAAAGGCAGTGGTTTTCTGCATGGTGATATGCACCATATCCGGTTCCGCGTAACAGTTTACCAGCGCTTCCGTGACATCCATCAATCTGCCTGCCAGTGAGAACGGACCGATCACACCGGCAAACACCGGTTTTTCTCTAATCAATCCGCATGCTTTTTCAATGGCCTCGATATAGATACCGGTACGGCCGGCGCCTACAGGCGGTATTGCCAACGCTGCTGCTTCCTCTTGATCGGAAATGACGGCTCCGACGACCGTAGGGACTTCATCATCTGAAACCCGGATAGAGGACCCGAATGCCTCCGCTTCCACGGAAAGATCCATCATACTGACAGCGGCGGCGGAATCTACCCGATCCGCAATGCGCTTCATCCCTTTTGCCTGGAGCGTGCTGTCACTGATCAATTCCCGCACGCTGATTCCCAGCAAGCTGACAGACGGAAAAGAAAGAATCGGCATTGCCTTCTTGCGGGACGCGCTTTTCAGATCCTCCAACCATGCTTTTGCATTCATATAAATTCCCCTTACCTGAAGTAATTTTACATGGATTAGTATAATCAACTTTCAGGGTCGGGGATATTATAATCTTATGATTTTTAGAAAAATATTATTCAGTTTGTCTGTGCGTTGTCCATGCGCTGCCTGCGCGGATACCGTGCCGTATTGTCTTTTATGCTTCCAGTACTGCGGCGGCCTTGGCCAGTTCCTGGCGGATGCGGATATGCTGCGGACATACCTTTTCGCATTTTCCGCATTTAATGCATGCTGAAGCCTTATGCCGGCCCTGCCCTTCGGTATTCCAATGATAGCTTCCCTTTGCGGCAGGTAAATTATTATAAAGCTTCACAATATTAATTGCCTGAAAGGTGCCGTAGATTGCGATTTGTTTCGGACATTCCTTCATACAGTAAGCACAGGCCGTGCAGGGGACTGTGGGCAGCTTTGCCAGGACCTCCCGCGCCGCGTCTATGGTTTGATATTCTTTTTCCGTAAGCGGTCTGAAGTCCGTCATATAGGAAAGATTATCCTCCATCTGCCCGAGGCTTGACATGCCGGAGAGCACTGTTATGACATGGTCCTGTGAAGCGGCAAACCGGATTGCCCATGAGGATGGAGAGGCAGCAGGGTCCGCGGCATAAAAGAGATCTGTAATTGCCTTAGGCGGGTCCGCCAGCATACCGCCCTTGACAGGCTCCATGATAATGATGGGCTTGCCGTGCTTGCGGGCAACCTCGCAGCATTTGCGCGACTCAATGCTTTCGTTTTCCCAATCCGCGTAATTGACCTGGAGCTGCACAAATTCCATTTCCGGGTGGGCCGTCAGGATTTCATCTAATACGGCTGCCCGATCGTGAATAGAAAAGCCTAAGTGCCTGATAAGCCCTGCTTCCTTTTTTTGCGCGAGATAGTTCCAGATATCATAGTCGTCAAAACAACGGGTGCGTTCTTCTCCCAGGTTATGCAGCAGATAAAAATCAAAATATCCCGCGCCGGTTCGCTCTAACGAGGTGTACAGCATCTGCTCCGCATCCGCCTTTGTCTTAGCGGCCCATGCAGGCAGCTTGGTGGCAAGCAGAAAACGATCCCGCGGATAGCGGTCCACCAGGGTCTTTTTGATGGCCTTCTCTGATTCTCCGTCTCCATAGCCGTAGGCTGTATCAAAATAACGAAATCCGGAAGACAAAAACAGGTCCACCATTTTTGAAGTTTGTTCGATATCGACTGCGCCGTCTTTAACGGGAAGCCGCATGAACCCGAAGCCGAGTTTTGGAATTTCCTTTCCCAAATAATCCATTTGATAAACCTCCATATGTACAATATCATTGTTTCCATATATATTTACGCATATATCATAATCATAAGCGCGGAATGAAGTCAATACTGCAAAAAAATTTGATGATCCGGACATATATTGCTTTTTTTTTCTTTCTATGCTATAATCGAACCTGAGCATAATCACTGCCACCGGGTAGTTGTGCATTTTGCACTCGTATACACATCGTTAGGTCTTTGCAGATGTGTATGGCGGGTGCTTTTTATTTTAGGAGGTTTTTTATGAGACTGCGCAATCCGTTCCGCACCTTAACAAAATTTGAGTGGATCTTATGGCTGACGTCCGCTGCAGTGGTGACCTTGGTTTCCGCTGCCGGACCATTTTTGTTCGGCGGTACATTGAATCTGCTTACCGTGCTTGCTTCTCTGATCGGAGTTACGGCCTTGATTTTTGTGGCAAAGGGAGATGTTTTCGGACAGATTCTGACAGTGGTTTTCAGTTTGCTTTATGCAGTGATTTCTCTGCGCTTCCGCTATTACGGCGAGATGATTACATATCTGGGCATGACCATGCCGATTGCGGGTTTGTCGGTGGCGGCGTGGCTGCGGCATCCGTATAAAAAGGGAAAATCAGAGGTAGCGGTTGCAGTGCTCGGACGCAGGCGGACGGTACAGATGTTCCTTCTGACTGCTGCCGTGACGTTTCTCTTTTATTTTGTCCTTGCGTATTTTCATACGGCAAATTTGGCGGTTAGTACGGTCTCTATTGCGACAAGCTTTCTTGCCTCTTATCTCATGCTGTACCGGAGCCCTGCGTATGCCCTTGCCTATGCGGCCAATGATCTTGTATTGATTGTGCTCTGGGTCCTGGCGACAGCCGAAAGCCTGTCTTATCTGCCGATGGTAATTTGTTTTATCATGTTTTTTTGCAATGATCTTTACGGATTCTATAACTGGCGCAGAATGAAGCGGCGGCAGGGATAATGCCTACCGCGATGCTTCCTGCAGTTTTCCGTCCGTGGACACTGTGATGATCTGACAGGGGATTCTTTTTCCGGTATTTTTCAGCGCCTGCATAACTGCCGCGGCGATTCCGCCGCAGCAGGGCACCGTCATACGGACTACCGTAATGCTTTCGATATGATTTTCTTTTAGGATCGCCGTCAGCTTTTCGGAATAATCGCAGCCGTCCAGCTTCGGGCAGCCGATGAGTGTAATGTGATTTTTCATAAAACGTTCATGAAAGCTTCCGTATGCAAACGCGGTACAATCTGCGGCAATCAACAGCTTGGCTCCGTCAAAAAACGGCGCGGCAGCGGAAACCAGCTTGATCTGTATCGGCCACTGCATGAGGCGGCTTTCCGAATATGCTTCCGGAGCCGGCAATGGCGCTGCCGCGGTACTGCGTTTTACGGCTTCGGCGCAGTATGCCGCGGCTTCCCGCTCCTCAAAGGAGATCGCACCGGCAGGACATACCGGCAGGCAGTCCCCGAGACCGTCGCAGTAATCGTCACGGAGCAGCCTTGCTTTTCCATTCGCTATGCCGATGGCGCCTTCATGGCAGGCAGCTGCGCAAAGACCGCATCCGTCGCATTTTTTTTCATCAATCTTGATTATTTGCCGTTTCATGACTCATTTCTCCCTTCAAAATTCTGCTCCGGAACAGCGCCGGACCGCGCGTTTGCTTTCTTCCGGAGGCGGGATTTTGCCGCCCGTCTGTCGACACTTTCTGCATAAAAAATCCCGGATTCATTCCTCCAGCGTAAAACGCCAGGCGCAGCAGCACGTCTCATCGCTGATTTCAGGAAAGCAGCTCAAACACTCGCAGGTGATGCGGCTGTCGATTGTGCGGGCGAATTCCGCGTACTCGATGATTCCGACGGACCTGCAGGGATGAAATTCCATCTGCTTGCGTTTTCTTGCGGACTGCACCCTGCATTCCAATGTCCTGTAAATTAAGGTATGGTCCTGCATGATGATCTCATCTTGGTTTATATTTGCGTAGAAGCGAAAGGACAAAGCCTTTGCCAGCCCCTCTAAGCCGGCCTGCTGGGGCAGCTGCAGAAATTCTTTTATTCTCCGTGCTTCTATGACCGTAAACACCTTCCATGCTTCTGCATCATGAAACATGGCTTCTTCCATCCCGTATTTCCGTTCGATTGACTGAAACCATACGCCGTCCATTGCAAGCCAATTCTTTGCATAAATTTCAATGAGACGGATCAGCTCGTCTTTTGTGCATGCTTCTAATTTTTCGCGATTTTTCATAGGTTCATATCCTTTTATTTATATATTTTTCTGAAGGCATTGATTTTGCTGTCTGATCGTCTGCCTTTCGAGATTTCAAACGAATCACAAACTGTGATATCCGGCAATGCACAAGACCAGACAGGGGCATGCTTTACAGATCTTTGCGCATAATATAATCAGTCTGTTCATCGTTTCCGACAAAGAACGGATGCGCTCCGATTCTGTAAAAACCATGCTTCTTGTAAAACGCGAGGGCTTTTTCGTTTTTTTCCCATACCCCGAGCCAGACATATCGTTTTCCCCGCGCATTTGCCATCTCTGCCGCTTTGTTTATGAGATAGCCGCCCAGTCCAAAGCCTTGAAATTTTTGCAGAATGTATATTCTTTCGATCTCTAAAGAGGCTTGATCTCGGAACTCCGTTTGCGCAGAACCCTCATTCAGCTTCATATAGCCGGATAGCGAGCCGTCAAGATACAGAAAATAAAACCAGGAATTTTCATTTAATAATTCCTTTTGCAGCTTTTCCTCATGATAGGCCTTGTCCAAATAGGCCTGCAGCTCAGCCGGCGCATTCTGATCTGAAAAGGTTTCCTGAAATGTGCTGCGGGATATCTGCTGCAGCGCATAAAGATCCTCCTGTGTACATTGCCTGAAAATAAGATCCAATTTTTTTGCCTCCCGTGATTTATCGTATGCCGCATGAGGCTGATTCTTTTTTATAGAGGTCTATAATCGCGTTTTCAATGGGCAGGTCCTGAATGTTAATATCTTTTATTTCGGCCCTTTCGCTTATCAGCCTGATACAGTCTACAATATCAATGACGTCACAGTCAACCGCAATCTCTGCCTCAAGATCTGATTGTCTGCTGACCATTTTGATTCCCGGATGCACGATTTCCGGCAGCCCGCTGCGGGCCGATACGGCAATTAACTTGATATTGCCTAGTTTGCGTCTCAGCGCCTGTATCGTATCGTCAAAAACGAGATCTCCGCTTTTTATCACGATCACCCTTTTTGCTAAATATTCAATGTCGGCGATATCGTGCGTTGTTAAAATAAAGGTGGTCCCTTTTTTATTCATTTCGTGAATAAAATTTCTGATTTTTTGCTTTGCAATCACGTCCAGCCCGATGGTGGGCTCGTCTAAAAATACGATTTTCGGATCGTGGAGCATTGCCATAATGAATTCGCATTTCATGCGTTCCCCTAAAGAAAGCTGCCGCGTAGGCTTTTTGATAATATCCCCGACATCCAGAAGCTCGACAAGCAGCGCAAGCCTGCTGTGAAACGCTGCGGTCGGAATATTATAAATTGCTTTATTTAAATAAAAAGCATCAAGCGGAGGGACATCCATAAAAAGCTGGGATTTTTGTCCGAAGATCGCGCCGATTTTTGCAACAAATCTTTTTCGGTCCTCCCAAGGGACATAGCCCATGACATGGACCGTACCAGAGCTGGGATGCAGGATTCCTGTCAGAATTTTGAGCGTTGTAGATTTTCCCGCGCCGTTTGGACCGAGAAAGCCCACAAGCTCGCCCTCCTCAAGACAAAAGCTGATATCGTTTACGGCATGTACAATTTTCTTTTTTCGGGCAAACAGGCTGCCTAAGATACTGGCCAATGAATGGCCTCTGTGATAGGTAACAAATTCTTTATTTAAATTTTTAACATCAATGATCGTACTCATTTTTGTCATCCTCCGGCGCTTGTGTACTTTTTAGAAGAACGAATCCATAAAAATATACTTACAGTCATAAATAAAAGCGTGGCAAGCAAGGCATACATAAAGCCCTCCGAATCTTTGCCTAAAAGAATGGAGGCTGGAAAAAAGCCGATCATGGCCACCGGAATGATGTTTGTGATCATTATCTTTACCGGTTTACTGTAAATACTTCTCGGATAAAGTCCATACTGTGTGATGGGGTCTATCAGCCCTAATACTTTGTCAGAACCGATAAAACGCATAGTATAAACTACCATTAACAATATGAAGGAAAAGATCAATGCAACGGAAAGAAGCAGCAGCAGAACGAACCACAGCCAACGGTATATGCTGAATCCGGGAAGATGGACAGCGGCATATATGATAATGACGGCGCCTGATAAAAATTTACTCATATCATGAATGTTAAAGGACGATATGATCAGGCTGAAAAGCAGGGGCCGCGGCCGCAGCAGAAAGATATCGAGGTCTCCTGATCTTACCAGCCACATGACATGAAAGAAGAGACCGATAAAAAGCGGAAAAGCAATTCCTTTTGCCAGGATAAAGGTTCCCTGAACCATCAATAATTCGTAAAGCGTCCATCCCGGAAAGGAAGCGCCGGTATTATAAATAACCAGCGTTACAATCGGAAAAAAGAACTCTGTGATAAACATGATGAACATGCTGATAAAGAAGCTTGAACGATATGCCATATTTTCCGCAAAAGCAAGCTTTAACCCCAAACATGCGGCTTTGATAGCGCTGATCATGTGCCCACCCCCATGAATTTTTTGATTCCCCTTTTCCATAGAAATCCGGTTAAGATCCATATCATAACAACGTAAGCAAATTGGATCAGGATTATATGCGGCAAAGAGATTCTCCACTCGGCAAGCTCATAATTTCCGAGAAAGACTCTTGCCGGAATATAATACATGAATTGAAACGGCAGAATAAACAGCAGCTTTTGAATGGACAGCGGAAAGAGAGAAAGCGGGATCAAAAGGCCTGATGAAAAATTGATCAGAACATTTACCGCCATATTCACCCCCCAATTATTTGTCAGCCAAAACGCGGTAATTCCCACGCAGTATTGAATCAGAAAAATCATAATAAAGCTAAGGCTTACCGAGACTGCGGTCCAGAAAATATTATGCGGAATCAGGTTGATTTGGAATATAAAAATAAAGATCAGCGCCAAAGGAATGAATTCCAAAAAGAACGAAAGAATCTTCTTACCGATTTTTTCAGCCAATGCGTACTGGAAGTAGCTTACGGGCTTTAATAAATAGGAATTCAAATCACCCCGATAAATTAAGCCTCGTAAAGTGCCTGCCGTATCATCAGACAGAAACAGATTCAGGAGGATGGTGACTGCATAATATGTAAATATCTGCGTAAAATCCATCCCGTTTATACTGCCGTTGGAATCCGTCACTGCTTTCCAGATAAAATATTGTGCAAGCATACCGATGGGGGCGATTACAAAGACCGTTAGGATATTGGAGCGGTATGCAGTCCATTGCTTTAACGATAAAATAATTACCTGCCGCAGTATTTTTATTTTTTTTATCAGCCCGTTGATCATCGTGTTTTGCCTCTATCTTATTGGAATCTCCGGTTTTCTTCTCGATTCGTTACAATCCTGCAGCTGCAAAAGAGACTTCTTTTAAAAGTAAAATGCTGATCGGACAAAACTGCGGTAATCAATTGCTGGAATGCAGAACCGCAGTGGCTTCCTTTACGAAATATTAATAAATTTCATATATTCTAACATAGAAAATAATCCTTTTCAAGAAAAAAGGGCGGCGTTTGCACAGAATGTTGAGAGTATCATTAAATGCAGAAGAAACCGTTACGGTTTTTCCTGCATTATTTTTTTATCCGAAGGCAGGCGGAAGGAGGTTAAAACATTGAACGGATACAGTTATTTGACGCTGGAACAGCGCCGCGAGATCGAAAGAATGTATGCAGAGGGTGAACGCGTTGTTGACATTGCCGCCCGTCTGAAAAGGAGCGCCGCCGCTATCTACGAAGAGTTGAAGCGCGGCTATACGGGAGAGTTTGACGGCTACGCCCGCCCGAAGTACAGCGCCGATCTTGCACAAGCGACGGTGCAAGAGAATTTCCGACGCAGAGGAAACCGACGCGCGGCAAACTGTTAAAAACCGAAAGGAGCTATTCAATATGAAGTATATGGCGGCTTGTTCCTTCGGCAAAGATAGCATAGCGACGGTAATTCTTGCGAAAGAGCATAACGAGCCGCTGGACGAAGTGGTTTATTGCGAAGTAATGTTCGACGATGAAATAAGCGGCGAAGTTCCGGAGCATAGACAATTCATATATGAAACAGCGAAGCCGATATTTGAAAGCTGGGGTATCAAGGTTACAATCCTTCGTTCTCAAAAGACCTACGTTTCAAACTTCAAGCACGTTATCACCAAAGGCGATCAAGCCGGAAAAATACGGGCGTTCCCGCTTTGTGGACGCTGTTCGATCCAAAGGGATTGCAA
The DNA here is from genome assembly GCA_900555605.1 of uncultured Clostridium sp. Taxonomy (GTDB): domain Bacteria; phylum Bacillota; class Clostridia; order UBA1212; family UBA1255; genus UMGS1851. Next base: position 9,955 of record USLW01000049.1, read on the forward strand.
ACTACCACCGATCAATAAATACAAAAGGCAGATGGGCGACGACGTTATTCAATATTTAGGAATAGCGAAAGACGAACAAGAACGCCTTTTGCGACTTGAAGGAACGAAGAAGATTTCCTTGCTGGACAAGTACGGTATAGAAGAAAGCGCAACGTTCGATATGTGCAGAGCGTACGGGCTTTTATCGCCGATATATGAATTCACGGATCGCGGTGGGTGCTGGTTCTGCCCGAATGCAAAAGAAAAGGAATTGCGGCACTTATACGATTATCACAAAGACTTGTGGGAAAGAATGCTGGAGCTTCAAGCATTGCCGAACAAGGTAACAGAGAAGTTCGACAGGAAACGGACGTTTGCGGAAATTGACGAAAAATTCAAGCAAGACGACGCGCAAATGACTTTGTACGATCTATTCGATTTTCCATAAAGAGAAAGGAGCTATTCAATGGATACAACACAGACAGCGTTTGACGCTATCACGAAGGACAAGCCCAC
>USLW01000050.1 GCA_900555605.1 uncultured Clostridium sp.
CGCCCTCGCCGATCTGAAGGTCAAGAGCTGCGACATCGAGGCGTGGTCTCCGCGCCAGCAGAAATATTTTGAGGTCGGCAGCTGTTCGAATTTAGGCGATGCCCAGGCACGGCGTCTCAGCATCCGGGTAAAAAGTAAGGAACGGGGCAACTACTATCCGCATACGCTGAACAATACCGTAGTTGCGCCGCCGCGTATGCTCATCGCATTTCTGGAAAATCATCTTCATGCGGACGGAAGCGTTTCAATTCCTGCGCCGCTCCGGATGTATATGGGAGGGAAGGAACGGATTGCTCCGGCAAACTAAAGATCCGCGATATAAATCAAAAATATGACCCCGCCGCGCTCCTTCTGTTTGACAGAATCAAACCCGGAGCGCGTTTTTTATACGGTTCCATGCCGGACGGTATATATTGTCAGACAGGCCCCATCATAACAAAAGCGTTCCATTCTGTCCGCGAGATCAGCGTGATTCTTTATTCTTCGGCTGATTGATCGTACAGGCGTTTCTTTCTGCTGCGGCAGCGCAGAAATAAAAATCACGCCTATACGCATCCGAAGACAAATACAGGCGCAATTTTTATTTTTCTTATCATCTTTTTAATGAATAACCGCAAAACAGCTCCCGCAGAAGGTGCGTCAAAAAAGCTTATGCGACTTTTTTCCGCTTCATACCCGTCAGCGCGGTAACCGCGGCCACTGCCATTGTTACAACTCCGAAATCACCGGTGCTCGGCGCAGAAGCCGGCTGTACGGTAATGGTGCTGCATCCGTCAAAGTTTGCAGACTGACCGTTTGTAAAGGTCTCAATGTCATCATCCGCGGCAGCAGGATATGACCATACGCCGAAATGGCCGCCGTCATCACTGGCCCCACCCGTAGCCAGAGCCAAATACGTCCCTGCCGGGAAGGCATCGGAAAAGGAAAACGCAACGGTCTCATTATCCTTATGGCCGGTAATCTGCTGCGTAAACAGCGGCTGCTTCGAAGTGGTAGTCGCATAATCCGTATCCCACGCATACAGTGCGAAGTTGAAATTCGAAGTCGTCGGTTTGTCCGGCGCCCCCCAGGCCGGCATATCCACATAACGGAAAGCCACCATTTCTTTTCCTTCCGGAACAGTAAAGCGTATGCCATAATCAGCATCATCGATTGGTGTCGCGCCTCTCTTGTCGGGCTCCTCTTTGTACAACTGGATATCCGTCGCTTCTGCATAGCTGAAAACAGAAAGCATGGAAACCAACATCAAAACCAATAACACAAAATAACAGACTCTTTTCATAAAGCACCCCCATGAATAAATATATTCTTTTAACTTTTTTAAGAATATCACAAAATGCTCCCGATTTCAATCAAAATTTATGCATATCAAAAAACAGCCCCCTGTTTTCAGCATATGATAAGCCCGATTTTTCTGGCCAGCTCCGCAGCCTGAAGCAAGTCCACCACAGCACCGCGCAGCTCTGTCATGCGGTCGGAAACAAGAATGCCCGAAATATCACAGCTTCGCAGATCAATCCCCTCCAGCAGGGTACGAAAAAACTCCGTCCGGCATAGCCGGATTTCCCGAAAGTGCAGCTGCTTGTGTACGCATTCCGAAAAACATGCATCGCTGAAATCCGAGCGGAGGAGTTCCATAGATTTTATACGGGAGCGCGACAGATTGCAATAAGTAAAATTCGAATCGCTGATTTCCGCGCTCTGCCAAACCGCATCCGGAAAAGAGGCGCCGGCGGCTTTCACCGATGCAAATGCGGTTTTATAAAAACCGCATTTGTGAAAACGGCTGTTTGAAAGATCACTCCGTTCAAACCGTACCGCTTCAAATTCACATTGCTCAAAATTGCAGTTTTGAAGACGGCAGTTCTGAAAAAGAACCTCCCGGAACTGCAGACCCGAAAAATCAAATGCCTGCAGCGCTTCATTCCGAAAGCATGCAGATCGGATCTCTTGGTATTCCCTGCGGGCCTGTTCCGCAAAGCAGGCAAGACTGCAGGCCGCATATTCCTGTCCGGACAATGAAAATCACGCCTTTGCTCTGTATTTACGGCAGCTTTTTTCCGCATTTATTACAAAAAGAAAAGCCCTGACACGCTTCGCTGCCGCAATACGGACAGTACCGGCTTTCTTTTCCTTGAGGCGGCTTCGGAGAAGAAGGCATCGCGCTGCCGAAGCGTTCGTTCAGCGGATCAGGCTCCTCATTTCGATCCACAATATCAAAAGCAGAATATCGATTCTTTTTCGTTGCGTTTTTAAAATGATACACTGCCATTGCCGCCGCAGCCGCAATAAACAGAATCCCAAACAGCGCGAAAAAACCGCCTCCGATTTCCGCAGCCTTGATCGTCCAGAAAACGCCGAAAAGTCCTGCAATAATGCTCATTACACCGCCCATCATCGACGGTCCCCTGCCTGGTTTTACACTTTTCATCCGAATCACTCCTCTCTTTCATTTTTACCCGCGGCGCTTTCCGCATAGCATCAGTCGGTCTTCTGCGGGGCGGCAGCAGGCCGAATCAGATCCGCCGCCCGCTCGGCCTGCTGCCATTTACAATGTAATAAAAAGCATTCTCTGTGTAAGCAGTCTTTGTCCGACCGGAGCATGCTGAAAACAGGAAAACAGCGAATAGAACCAATCCCAATAACGCGGCGGAAATACGCTTCACGGAACCTTTCTCCCCCTTTCGGCACCCTTACCCGTGCTCTCGCAAATATGAATGGCATTTATTATAAAGGAACTGCCCACGAATGTAAATCCCTGCCCGAAAGGAGCACGAGGCTTGCTGGATGCTAAAGCACGGCCGCCGGCTCCGCGCCCAGTTCAAAGACCACAGAGAAAGCATGCTGTACGCCGTCATCGCCTGAGACATATGCCTGCAGCTTATAGGTCTCCCCCCTGCGCAGCTCCTCTGTATAAACAGATAAGTCATATTGGTGGGACCGCTGTCCCGAAACCAGATATCCGATCAAATGAAACACATATCCCTCTTTCAGCGGATACGCCTTCCATTCGTCCCCGCTACGCTGATACAGCGTAAACATCTCCCCAAAGGTCAGGCCGCGGCACTCTCCGGTGTGATTCCAGAGTACATTTGCTTTCAGCTTTCCGTCATCATCCAGGAATACGGCCTGCAGGCTCATGGATACCCCCTCAAGATCCGAGGCCTGTGCGATCTGCACGGCAGGAAGCGCCCCCTCCTGCGCGCGGAAAGCCTGCAGCAGCACGGACAGCGTCTCTTCAGATGTCCCATAGGACTTGATATCGGAAATTCCAAGACGCTCTGCAGTTACAGAATAGAATTGCTCCGTCTCGCCGATGGAATAGGACCACGAAAAGATCTCGGCATTGCCGACCAAAGCAAGAAATACAGCCGCATGCTTCGTCATTTCCGTATTCACCTTTTCTTCTGTCGGAGATTTCATGGCAAGTGCGGTAAAATGGACGGTTATACCGTACGGAGCGCTATCGGTCTGGAGCGCTATCGTAAAATCCCCGACTTTCTCTTTGATTTTCAGCGCATTCAACAGCTTCATGTCAGCGGCGGCATTCCCGATGTAATCTGTTTTCAGCGGATATAAAACGGCAGCCTCTGGCGGTGCCGGGCTTTGGGTTCGAGATCCGGTAAAGGTACACCCGGCTGCAGCCAGCATACAAATTGCTAATATCAGAACGGCTGCCCGGGATGCTTTCGGCCTATTGGCAATCAACTGAATACGTTCTTTCATACTTTTTTCTCCTCCTGTTATCATTGCTGCTTCACAGAATAAGCCGCCCTGTTTTTTCACAGCCAGCATATGAATCAGCGTTCTGCCGTAAGAATACCGCTCCGCCTCTCCCAATGTTCGGATTGCAGCATCGTCACATGCAGCTTCTGCATCTCTGCGGGAGACGATTGCAGCTGCCCATACAAGCGGATTGAACCAATGGACCGCAATGCAGATGCCGCGCATCACGTTCCAGATATAATCTTTATGCCGGATATGCGCCTCCTCATGGGCAAGGATATGCCGAAGCCGCACACTGTCTGCCGCTGCCTGCTTTGTCAGATAAATCACCGGCCGGAATATGCCGCACACACAGGGCGCCCCGGCCCCATCAGACAAATAGACCGTCCGCGCAGTCTCCCGGCACACGTACGGACTTCTGCGCTTTCTCAATCTGCGGCAGAAAACAGCGTTAGAAAGCAGCAGCCATACGCTGACGCCGGCCATGCCCGCATACCAGACCCCATGCAGAATGCGCTTTGTGCTGCGCTTCCCCATTTTCCCATTTTGGATCTCGCCTTCAGCCGAAGATACGGGTGCTCTACTTTCCTCGGGGTTCTCCGCAGTTTCTCCGGCTCCGTCCGTTTCTCCTGTTATATAATCTGTATGGGAAAGCCTCCCGGCCTCTGCGGCAGAACGCGAACCGGACGGCATCGGGATACGGTTCATAACGCTGACAGCACTCGGAAACAGGGGAAAAAGAAGCAGCAGCCGAACCAGTACAAGCAGCCACAGTGCATATTGAAGCCTTGGACTGATTTTTCCTTTCAGCAGCTTACGCAGAAAAAGCGTTGCAGAAATCAGTACGGAAGAGGTCACCATTACTTCAGCCGTCATATCAATCATCTGTCCGTGCCTCCGCTTTCTTCAGGATCTCATATAACGCGTCAATTTCTGATTTTGACAGAGGCTTTTGTGTCACCAGGGCCGACACCATCAGGCCGACGCTGCCGTTATAAATTTTGCTGAGCAGAGAATCCGTTTCCGCGCGGCCGGCTTCTTCCCGGGAAACCGCGGGAAAAATCAGCTTTGCGCGGCCGCCCTCTTCAAAACGGAGCAATCCCTTTCCTTCCATGCGCGTTACCATAGTGGTCACCGTGCTTTTTGCCCATCCGGTTTCCTCCCGCATCGCCTTTACAATCTGCATAAGTGTCCGGGGCGCATGTTCCCATAGACATTCCATAATTTTCCATTCACTTGCATAAATCTGCGCTTCCATATTTACGCCGACCTCCAAATCCTTTGTGCGGTCCGCCTGCCGGAGCATCCGGCTCAGGCAGACTGCCGCTGCAATATTTAACAAAAGGTACACGCATACAATCGATTTCTGCACAAGGATCCGCCTTCGCAATCGCGTTCGGACTATTTGTGTAGTCCTAATATAGCACATAGGACTACAGATGTCAACCTTTAAAAATAAAAAGACGTGTTTTTTCACACGTCTTAAGAGATATATGCCTTATGATCTATTTTTTACTCCGCGGCCGCAGCTTTGGGTTACTCCAGCTCAAAAGCGCCGGTATAGAGCTGATAGTATTTTCCCTTCTCCGCAATCAGCTGCTCATGGTTTCCGCGTTCGATAATGCGTCCCTGCTCAAGCACCATGATGACATCCGCATTTTTCACGGTTGACAGCCGATGGGCAATTACAAAAACAGTACGTCCCTGCATCAGCGCGTCCATTCCCCGCTGTACGATGGCTTCCGTACGGGTGTCAATGGAGCTGGTTGCTTCATCCAAAATCATTACCGGAGGATCTGCAACCGCAACGCGGGCAATTGCCAGCAGCTGCCGCTGCCCGAGAGAAAGATTTGCGCCGTTTCCGGAAAGCGCTGTTTCATAGCCGTCCGGCAGCCGCGTGATAAAATCATGCGCACCGGCCAGTTCCGCAGCTGCAATACATTCCTCATCCGTGGCATCCAGACGGCCGTATCGAATGTTATCCATAACCGTGCCGGTAAATAGATTGGTATCCTGCAGCACGATTCCCATGCTCCGCCGCAGATCCGATTTTTTAATTTTATTGATATTAATGCCGTCATAACGGATCTTTCCGTCCGCAATATCGTAGAACCGGTTCAGCAGATTCGTAATAGTGGTTTTTCCCGCGCCCGTTGCACCTACAAATGCCACCTTCTGCCCGGCTTTCGCGTAAAATGTCACGTTATGCAGCACCAGCTTATCCGGATTATACCCGAAATCCACGTCAAACAGACGTACGTCGCCTGCCAGCTCCGTATAAGTAACCGAATGATCCGCGCAATGAGGATGCCGCCACATCCAAGTGCCGCCGCAGTCTCCGTGCGCTCTGCATTCCGTAATCTCCCCATTCTCCTCTTTTCCGTGAATCAGTGTCACATAGCCGTCGTCAACCTCAGGCTGCTGGTCCAGCAGCGTAAAAATCCGTTCCGCACCGGCCAGCCCCATGACAACCGCATTCACCTGATGAGATACCTGGCTGATATTTCCGGCAAACTGTTTGGTCATATTCAGAAATGGCACTGCAATGCTAATGCTCAGCGCAAGTCCTGAAATGCTGAGATTCGGAACCTTTACCAGCAGCAGGATTCCTCCGGCAAGCGCCACTACCACATACAGAATATTGCCGATATTATTCAAGATAGGCCCCAGCATATTGGCAAATTTATTTGCGCGCTCCGAATCTGCAAACAGCGCATCATTGATTTTATCAAAGTCTTCCTTGCTCTGGCCCTCATGACAGAAAACCTTGATGACCTTCTGCCCATTCATCATCTCCTCGACAAAGCCCTCGACTCTGCCCATGGCGCGCTGCTGCCGCACAAAATAGCGTGCAGAATTTCCTCCGATCTTTTTGGTAACCAGCACCATACAGGTTACTCCGGCCAGTACCACCAGCGTAAGCCACAGACTGAAGTACAGCATAATGCTGAATACGGTCATTACCGTGACGCCGGAAATCAGAAGCTGCGGAAAGCTCTGAGAGACCATCTGACGCAGCGTATCGATATCATTTGTATAATAGCTCATAATATCGCCGTGGCTGTTCGTATCAAAAAAGCGGACAGGCAGGCTCTGCATGTCGCCGAACATTTTAACCCGCAGCTTTTTCAGGCTTCCCTGCGTAATGACGGCCATCATCAGATTAAAAGCGAGAGACGAGATGAGCGACAGGATGTAAAAGGTTCCAAGCAGGCCTACAAATTTTATGACCTGTCCCGATACCGCGCTCCAATCTCCGCTCTGCCAGTGCTCGTCTATCAGCGCAATGATATTCTGCATAAAAATCGAGGGGATCGAACTGATCACCGCGGTAAAAATGATACAGACGATTACAAGCGGCAGCATAACAGGATAAAAGCTGAATAATAGCTTCAGCAGCCGGCGCAGCGTGCCTTTCTTTTTAGGGGATTTCTTTTTTGCAGCTTCCATTTTCACAGACTCCGCATTCTGATGTTCAAGCTTCATCTTCATCACCTGCCTTATTCTGAGAGGTATAAACCTCTCGATAAATGGAATTTGTTTTCATCAGTTCTTCATGGGTTCCCACGGCATGAATGCGGCCGCCTTCCATCACGATAATCCGGTCCGCATCCGCTACGGAGGATGTCCTCTGCGCAATAATAATCTTTGTTGTTTCCGGGATATATTCCCGGAACGCCTTGCGGATTAGCGCATCCGTTTTCGTATCCACCGCGCTGGTGGAATCATCCAATATCAAAATTTTCGGTTTTTTCAGCAGCGCCCTGGCAATGCACAGACGCTGCTTCTGTCCGCCGGACACGTTTGCGCCGCCCTGTTCTATGTAAGTATCGTAGCCTTCAGGAAAACGTGAAATGAACTCGTCCGCCTGCGCCAGCCTGCAGGCTTCCTGCATTTCTTCATCCGTAGCGTCCGGATTTCCCCATCTCAGGTTTTCCTTAATCGTACCTGAGAACAGCACATTTTTCTGCAGGACCACCGCAACCTGGTTCCGCAGTACTTCCAGGTCATAGTCGCGCACATCTACCCCGCCGACCTTTACCGTACCCTCCGTTGCATCATATAAACGCGGAATCAACTGAATCAGGGAAGATTTAGAAGATCCGGTGCCGCCGATAATTCCAATGGTTTCTCCCGACGCAATATGCAGTTCAATATCCGACAGCGCCATGCGTTCGGCTTTTCTGGAATACTTAAAGCTCACGCCCTCGAAATCCACGGAGCCGTCCTTTACAGAATCCACCGCAAGCGCCGGACTGGTAAGCGAGCTGCTTTCCTGCAGAACCTCTGCAATCCGATGCGCAGATTCGCTGGCCATGGTGATCATGACAAAAATCATGGAAAGCATCATCAGACTGCTTAAAATCTGAAAGCTGTATGTCAGCAGCGCGGAAAACTGACCGACATCCAGATCCGCCCCTCTGCTTGTGATAATGGTGTAGGAGCCGAAAGACAGCACAAATATCATGACCGCATAAAGACAGAACTGCATAAGCGGATTGGTGAAGGAAAGAATTTTCTCCGCCTTTGTAAAATCCGCGCATACATCCTCGGCGGCAGCTGAAAATTTCTTTTTCTCATAATCCTCCCGCACAAAGGATTTTACGACGCGGATCCCTTTAACATTTTCCTGAATGGAATTGTTCAGCGCATCGTATTTCCGAAAAACCTTTTTAAAAAGAGGCATGGTTCTGCGGATCACGAGAAACAGGCCGAATCCTAAAACCGGTACGACGAATATAAAAATAAACGCCATTTTTCCGCCCATGACAAAGGCCATCACAAAAGCAAAAATCAGCATCAGCGGACAGCGGATCGCCGTCCGGACGATCATCATATACGCATTCTGCACATTGGTAACATCCGTGGTAAGCCGGGTTACCAGTGAAGAAGACGAAAACCGGTCGATATTCTCAAAAGAATATGTCTGAATCCGATAAAACAGATCCTTCCGCAGATTCCGTGCAAAACCGCAGGAGGCCGTAGCACACGCCGTGCCTGCCAAAATGCCGAAAGTTAAAGACAAGACGGCCATAACCACCAGAATCAGGCCGTACCGGAGAATTGTTTCGATGGCGCAGCCATCCTTGATCTGATTGACCAGCTGCGCAACAACAAACGGAATGATACACTCCATAACAACCTCAAGAGATACCAGAATCGGCGCCTGCAGAGAGGCCCTTTTATATTCGCGAATAGATTTTGCAAGTTCTTTGTACATGAATGCGTGCTACCTCCGATGGAAAACAAAATAGCGCAAGTCCAAAATTTGGTCTCACGCTAACCGATATACGTTCGTGCGTCATTTTAGCAAATTATGCCGCGGCTTGTCAACAAATAAAATTTCAAAAAGCGGGCCGGCCGCATACCTGCATTTTCACAGATTTCTTTTTTTCAGACCAGCTACCAGATCTGCGTAAAATTCCCGCACATCAAATCCCGCGATATTTTCCCGGTTTCCGTCGATCATGTCCGCATGAGAAATGCCGCGCCCCCGGGGAACTGCCGCAACCCGAAACGCACTTCCCCACGCCATGGAGGAAAGGGCCACAAGTCCGTCGTTCGGGCCGTCGTAATGCTTCACATAAGGATATGTAAGATTCAGAGGAAACCTTCCGCTTGCCGCACGGTTCATTTTCGACCCTACGCTCTGATAATAAATACCCGCGCGGTCCGGCACCTTCTCATTAAAAACGCTGCAGGCAGAAGCCGTCAGATCATTTACCGCAGCAAGAAAATCAGGCGATTGATCTCCAAGCTTTGCCGCTGCGCGGTTATAGCCTCCGGCTACGCGCTTCTGTATGCCGTCGGAGATTTTTGATAGCAGGACGTCGGCAAAAATGCAGCCTCGGTGCGGTGTATTGATCGTAGTAACAGAAGCGATATACGGTGCGGCATCCGTCATGGCTGCGGCCCATCTGGCATCCAATCCGCCTTTGGAATGCGCAATAATATTTACCTTTTCAATTTCCTTTTCTCTTACCAGTGTCTTGATTCTCTCTGCCAATTCCCTGCCGCTCTCTGCTACGGAGGCCGCAGAGGACTGTGCGCCGTAATATATTTCGGCGCCGTTTTTCTTTAAATGGGCAGGAATCCTTCCCCAGTAATCAATCAGCGCCGTATCTCTGAAAAAGACGCCGTGTACCAGAAGCAGCGGATATTTTGTTTTGCATATCTGTTCATTCCTCCGCTGGGCATTCTGCCGGATTTTATTTTTCTCAAAAACAATTTCATTCTTTACAGTTCGAAGGATCCTATTGAGCACGATAAAGTGTACCACAGGGATCCAGCCGCACAAAATACCGATCACCCGCAGACGTATGCCGAGCTGTACAGAAGAAAGATAGAGCGTAATCATTCCGCTCCAGAACAACACATTCTCTGCTCCAAGTACAATGGCGCAATGGATCAGGGCCGGCCGCCAGCCTATATGCGCCGCCCCAAAAAACGCCAGAGAGAAAACAATCTCAAAAATCAGCACAGCAATAAACAGTTCAATCAGCGCCGCACCCCGCTCCAGCGCCCGGCTCCGCAGCGGATAC
>USLW01000051.1 GCA_900555605.1 uncultured Clostridium sp.
CTGCTCTGATACTGCACCACCGCTCCCATCTGGCGGCAGGTTTTTTCCGAGCCTTCCATCAACCGCGTACAGTAGTCCTGCGTGATGTTGCCGGTCACAACGAAGTATCTGCCGCAGTTTTTGCACTTGTGGATCGCCAGCGGCAGGCGGAGACAGTACGCCTTCAAGTAGTTGTAGAGGTCGCACACGGTGTTTGGGTAAAGCACCTCACGCAGCGCAGTCTTGATCCCGCGCTCCCGCAGTATCTCCACGCTGTAATGGTAGGCGCTGTTATACGCTGGGCTGTCCAGCATGACCTCCTCTGTGGCAAGCTCGCCATAGCGCATATCGTCGAAGTGGAGCAACGCATCGTAATGCGCCTCGCGGTAACGCTCTGCCGTGGAGTAGTCCGGCTTGTACCGGTCATCCAGACATACTTCGATCAGCGCCTTTGCATCACGGACGATGGCTTCAAAATCGTTGGCAAATGAAAGGACAAGCGCTGCGTCAGCATCCTGACCGTGCGCGTATGCCGATTCCAGCTCGCTCAGCTCCTTTGCGAGCAGCCCAAAGAACGGATGCACTTTGCAAAGCGGCAGTGACAGCTCCAGCAGCTTCCTCCATGCGGCCTCGTTCTTCTCCGTTTGTACCAGCTTATTGATCTCAGATAATACGCAATAGGCCTCGTAAAAGTCCGCATCGTAAAGGTCAATGAGACATTGGCCGAGATCCTGCGTTTGATCGAGATAGGTCATGCGGCTTCCCAGCGTCTTGTCATATAGTGCAAAGCATTCTTTTCGTTCCGGGGTGATGTAATACCGGAATTCCATATGTTCAGGAAAGATCATGTCTGCCTCCTGCTAGATACAGTGAAATATGTACGATAAATTATCTATTGACTTTTTCGTACTAGCATTATACAATCATACCATAATAGTTACATTGTGTATTATAGTCTTTATAGTCCATAATGTCAACTACAATTTTCGAGGAGGTCACACATGAACAACAACTATGAAAATCTTCCCGCGGTGCTGAATGCCAATCAGCTCGCGGAGGCGCTGGGTATCTCGCGTGCGGGAGCGTATCAGCTCCTCAACACGGGGACGTTTCCCACGCTGCGCATCGGCAAGCGGTTGCTTGTGCCGAAGGACAAGCTCATCGACTGGATCGAGCAGAACACGGGAGGTGGGAATGGCAACTGAAAAAGAAACGACTGCCCCGATTCCATCTGTTGCACCAGATGGGGAGCAGCCGTCTGCGCTTGCACGCACAGACAGTATAACAGAGATTGAAGAAACGCACAAGCAGTTTGGAAAGATCCAGATCATGACCATGCCGGAGCTGATGGAAACACGCTTTCGCGTCCGCCCGGCAGTCATCGACGGACTGTTGCCGGCAGGGACTTACCTCCTCGCCGGCGCGCCGAAGATCGGCAAGTCCTTTCTCGTTTTGCAGATGGCCTATCAGGTGAGCATGGGGGAGCCTTTTCTCGGCTTTCCTTCCCGGCAGGGTACGGTTTTGTATCTTGCCTTAGAGGATACCTGTGAGCGATTGCAGAAGCGTCTGGCACAGATGACGGAGCAGGACAGTGAGCACTTGATCCTCTCCGTCTTTTCCGAAACACTGGACGAAGGCTTGACGGAACGGCTGAGCGACTTTTGGAGTGAGCACACGGACACGGTGCTCATCATCATTGACACTTTGCAGCGGGTACGTGGACGGACGCCGGATAACGGCAGCTATGCCGCCGACTATGATACGCTGGCAAGGCTGAAGGAGTTTTCCGACATCTACGGCGTCACCGTGCTGGTCGTTCATCATACGCGCAAGGAGGGGGCAGAGGACGTGTTCAACATGATCTCCGGCACCAATGGCTTGATGGGCGCGGCAGACGGCGCGCTGCTCCTACATAAAGATAAGCGCACAGCCTCGGACGCTGTTTTGGAGGTGGTCGGGCGTGACCAGCCGCAGCTCCGACTGCATCTCCGGTTTGCTGCTGCGCATCTGTGCTGGGAACTGCTTGAGGCGGAAACAGAACCTTACAGAGAGCCTCCATGCCCGCTGCTCGAATTTCTTTCTCGGCTGGTAAACGAAGGAAACCCGTCGTGGAACGGCACGGCGACAGAGCTCGCGCAATGTCTCTCCAAGATGGACAGCAGCCGGAGCTTCACGCCGAACTGGATCGTGCGGACGCTGAATGTGCAGCAGGATACGCTGCTGCGGAAATACGACATTCGCTATGTTGCCCAGCGCACAAGAGAGGGCAAGAGCCTTTCGCTGCGGTGGGACGGTGTACGGTAATGTACGGTATGTACGGTAAAAATGGGAGTGGGGGTATCCCCTCAGAATACCGTACATTATCGGACATACCGTACACCGATAAGGTCATTTTCCGCGCCGTGAGGCGGCGGGAAATGACCGCTTGAGGGAGTCCAGAGGGAACGGCTGGCACACGACTTTGGTACAAAGTCTAGTGTGTTATACCCATCACGACGGGGGACGGGAGAAATCACGAACTGGCCGCGGCCAGTTCGTGATTTTGACCGGGCCGAAAAAGAAGAACGTGAGGTGTCGGTATCGACACCTCACGGGCGCACTTTTTCAGAAAGTCGTGATGGGGATTCTCCGCTCCCTCGTCCCCAAATACGTCAAAGGAGGAACAGCGATGGCTTATGCCATTTTACGATTTGCCAAGCATAAGGGCGGCGCATCCAAGGCGCTGAGCGCCCACCACGAGCGGACAAAGGAGGAGTATGCCAGCAATCCGGACATCGACAAGAGCCGCATTGCGCAGAACTATCATCTGGTGACGCCGCGCTGGAGTTACGAGCAGGAGATCCGGCACCACATCCGAATGGCGGGGTGCCGTGTGCGAAAGGACAGCGTGAAATTTGTGGATACGCTGGTGACGGTCAGCCCGGAGTTTGCAATGGCGCATGATGCGGAAATGCCGGAATACTTCAACCGGGCATTTGAGTTTTTGAAAGAGCGCGTGGGCGAGGAGAATATCTTTTCTGCCGTGGTACACATGGATGAGAAAACGCCGCACATGCATTTATGTTTCGTGCCGCTGACGAAGGACAAGCGGCTGTCCGCAAAAGAAATTCTCGGCAACAAGAAAAGTATGATCCGCTGGCAGGACGACTTTTACGCCTACATGGCGGAACGGTGGCCGGAGCTGGAGCGCGGCACACCTGCCGTGGAAACGAAGCGCAGGCACCTGACGCCGCAATGGTACAAGAAAGTCACGGCGATGGATGCCAAACTGGAAAGGCTGGAAACTGCGTTGAATGACATCAATATGTTCAACGCAGGCAAGAAGCGCGAGGAGGCCGTTGCGCTGCTGGCGCAGCTGCTGCCGGATGTGGAATCGTTTCAGATAGAAACCCAACGGATGCAGAAAATAGTGGCACTTTCGATATCCCAGCAACGTCGCTGTACCGAGGAAAACGAAGCACTGAAAAGCGAACTAGCCTTCGAACGACGCAAGAGTTTTGAGCAACGAGCAAAGCTCGATGCATTAGAAAAGCGCTACAAACGAGCAGAAATGCTATTAAACAGCGTGCCGAAAGAGATAAGGGTACTTTTTGAGCGAGAGGGCAAAGAAGTTTAAATTAAAATTGATCAAAACCATTTACGGTAATTAAGAGCAAGGAGCTATGGGTAGTATGGATGATAGGAGCGTTTCATTAAATTACTATTTATCAAAGGAGTACAGAGATCCGCCTAAAGCGTTCTGGAAATACTATGATCTTTATCGGCGGAAGCAAATTACGTTAGATGAGTATGCAGTCATGACAGGATTGGCCCCCTCCGCGATCTGCCGTTATCTAGCTGCTATTACGGAGAAAAAGCCAAAAAACATTGAAAGATATCGCTAAATATGCTATGTTATATTTGTATAATTATATGGAGGGATGGAAATGCGGATTTCTGATTATATAGACGCTGATCTTTTAGATAGATTTGAGTTCTACAACTACAACCACGCTATTGAAATCATTACTCAAGCCTTTCCCAAGGAGTGGAGTGATGTCGTCGAGTGCCTAAGAAAGCTCGATATTACCACGGATGACCTGCGTGAAGCCGGCGGAAATGAGACTAAGATTCCCAAAAAATTTGATGATGTTCTCTATCCCTGCGGCTGGAGAGAAATCCGAATTTCTGGTGACTTACACATCAAGTTTTATCCAAGGCAGGCTGACCAAAGGGGCCGTTTTTCCAGCGTTCCCTTTGAGGAGCGAGTAACTGAAAATTATATTGACGGTCATAATATTGATTTTTTGAAAGGACGAATCGCATTTGACCTTGAATGGAACAGCAAAGATCAAACTTTTGATAGGGATCTGCTTGCAATGCGGACATACTACGATTGTGATATTGTAAGTGCTGGTATAATTGTTACCCGCTCACAGGAACTGAATGATGTGTTCAAAACCGTGTATGACTTTGACAAGAATTCGCATTCTTGGAAGCCTATTATGCGTAAATACGGTGCAAGTACTACTTGGATGGGAAAACTACTGTATCGCTTAGAATCCCGTCGCAATGGCGGCTGCCCTGTTCTGGCTATTGGCATTAAGAAAACTTGTGTTTCAGATTGGAAGGAGGGATACATAGATGAGCACGCTTCAGGAAACATCTGAAAATCTTCTCTCCTTTTGCGGTGATAAGCGCTATTCAACAATTTATGCTGATCCGCCTTGGCGCTTTCAAAACCGCACTGGAAAAGTAGCGCCGGAAAACAAAAAGCTAACTCGGTATGAAACGATGTCACTGGAAGATATAATGGCACTGCCTGTTGAACAGGTCGCTGCCGCAAAAAGTCATCTGTACCTCTGGGTTCCCAACGCACTTCTACCAGATGGCTTAGCCGTTATGAAAGCTTGGGGATTTGAGTATAAGGGAAATATCATTTGGGAAAAGGTTCGCAAAGATGGTGGGCCAGACGGACGCGGTGTAGGGTTCTATTTTCGCAATGTAACTGAAATCCTTCTTTTCGGTGTCAAAGGTGATAACTTTAGAACACTGGCTCCGGCCCGCTCACAGGTTAACCTTATTCGGACGCAAAAGCGTGAACACTCTCGGAAACCCGACGAGATTATCCCAATTATTGAGAGTTGTTCTCCAGGCCCTTTTCTTGAATTATTTGCCCGTGGTAATCGTGAAGGCTGGGATATGTGGGGCAACCAAGCTACCGCAGATTACGAACCCACCTGGAGTACTTATAGCAACCATACTGTAAGTGAAGAAAGGAAGAACGTTTAAATGGCTGCAAATCTTACGATGGTGCGTATCGCTACAAAATTAGATGATTTATTTAATGAAAAGATAGATATTTCTGACGTTAAAACGTCAGACGATGATAGATCTACATTTTATTCGAGAGCGATAGCTGCGCTGTCAATTATGATCCAATGCGGCATTGATGAGACTCTTTCTGGAAGTTGTGTTACAGATGGCTATCACGATATGGGGATCGATGCGGTATATAATGATAGTACACAGAAAAAGCTTGTTCTTGTGCAAAGCAAGTGGAGAAGAGACGGGACTGGCGGAATATCGCAGGAGGAGGCAGGCTCTTTTGCACAAGGAGTCAAGAGGATTATAAACTCTGAATTTGAGGGGTGTAATGCGAAAATATCTGCAAAGCAAACAGACATTATTGCTGCCCTAAAAGATATGGATTACCAAATTGAAGTGATATTTTGCCATACGGGGAACCAGTGTATAACTGATTATTCAAAAAGGCCTATAACTGATCTTTTGAAGCAAGTTAATGAAGAAGATGTGGCTGAAATTTTAGTGTTTAAGGAGATTAAATTACAGGATATCTACGATTTTTTAGCAAGTAGCCAAGCGCTTGATGATATCACAATTGATGATGTAATATTGAGCAATTGGGGAACAATTGATGAACCGTTTAAAGCCTACTATGGATCAATCCCTGCTTCTGCGGTAGGCGAGTGGTATCAGCGTTACGGGAATAGGCTCTTTGCTAAGAATATTCGCTACTACAAAGGAAGCACTGATGTTAATCAAGGTATCAAAGAGGTATTACGAACAGAACCAGAGAAGTTTTTCTATTATAACAACGGAGTTAAACTCTTATGCCGTAAAATCACAAGAAAAGCGGCACATAGTACTGATAGAATTACGGGGTTGTTTGCGCTTGAAGGAGTATCATTGGTAAACGGAGCTCAAACAACGGGCTCGATAGGAGCGGTATACGCCGATATGCCTGACGTAGTGGCAAGGGCTAAAGTATTCATTCAGATGATCGATCTTGCTGATACTGAAGAAGAGCAGGCAACCCAAATCACCAGATTTACAAATACCCAAAACAGAATTGACGGCAAGGATTTTGCGGCACTCGATCCAGAGCAAGAGCGAATAAAAAATGAACTGAGTTTTTCGGGTATCCAGTATCTTTATAAAACAGGAGCAACTATAGAGGATCCGCTTCATCAGATTACATTGGATGAGGCAATTATTGCCCAAGCTTGTAGCATAGATGAGTTGTCGATTGTTGCATTGGCAAAAAGAAATGTTGGTGCACTTACTGAAAATATCAACAAGACTCCCTATAAACTCTTATTTAACGGAGGAACAAATAGCTTCTCTCTTACCAACAATGTATGGATTGCTCGAGTTGTGGATTCATTCCTTGCACAGAACGAGTCTTCAGCGACGGGAAGGAAACGACTGGTGCTAGTCCATGGTAACAGATTTTTGTTACATATGATACTCTCCGAAATGAAGCAGTATGCTAATTATTTAACAGCATTTTTTGATGCTAAAAGTCTGCCAGAGTTGGTCAACCCGCTGTGTCAAAAGTATTGGGAACTGACTTTTAGTGCGATGGAAGAGAAGTATCCTGATGCGTATCCAGCACACATCTTCAAAAACATAGGGCGCCTTAGAGAGATAAAGGAACAAATATGTTTACGCGATAGTAAATCTCAAGAGGAGTAATTTTGTTTATTTATAGTACCACGGCGACTATTCTCTGCTTTGGAATAGTCGCCGTGGCGTAGCTTTTAACTATTGATTAAATCCCTTATTATTCTTTCTTCCGCTGCGCTGCGGATGTTATTCATGGCACCGATCCATGTCATCTGATCTTCAGCTTTCATCTGCTCGGTGATCCCCTGCGCCTGTGCCATCTGCTTCACCAGCAGCTCCAGCATCTCTCGTGCCTGCCGATCTGTCTCGTTTAGGTGCCGTGTCAGCTCGCCGGAGGTCAATAGATTGATGTATAAGACCTTCCGATGTTCCTTGAGGTACTTGAGCCGCAGACGGCCATAGCGTCCGAAGGACGCTTCTTCTTTTCTCGGTAAGGTAAGATTTGGCAGGTAAAAGCCCTCGTGGTTTGTGTAAGTGATTTCCATTGCGTGATACTCCTTTCGCACATTTTGGGATCGACCCTTATTCTGACCCTTTAGCGGGCCATCTTCTATAAAACAACTGGACTGACTGATACCATGTTTTATAGTTTCAGAACTGAATATCACATAATTTGATGTAATTTGTTGCTGAAAATCTTATTTTCCGAATTCGAGTCCTGTACCGCGCACCAAAGAAAAGTCTTGAAGCCACAAGGGTTTCAAGACTTTTTCTTTTGCCTAAAACGGCGTTTTGTTCCACGTTTGTTCCACTATGCCTTTTTCTTTCCGAAATTGACCGGGAGCGCTGCTGCAAGACCGGCACTTGCTTCAGCCTGTGCAGTCTCGAAGGCGTGGGAATAGATGTTCAGCGTGGTCGATGTCTGAGAGTGGCCGAGCGCGGCAGAAACGGTGCGCACATCGGTGTGATTGGCGATGAGCAGCGAGGCATTGAGATGTCGAAACTGATGGATGCCGTACCACGGCAGGCCGTGACGTTCGCAAAGCTCTTTTCCCCAGTCATAGAAATCGCCGGGGCGTGCCGGCGATCCGTCGAGCTTGGTAAAGAGTCGGCCGCTCTCGTGCCATTGGTCACCCAGCTCCATACGCCGCATGGATTGCTCTGCCCGTAGCGCCTTCACCATGTCGAAGATCCACACAGGGAGTTTCAGGGAGCGATGAGAGCGTGCTGTCTTTGGCGGGCCTGTGAATATTCCATGCGCTGGATCGTAGAGGGAGACGCGCTCGACCGTGACGACGTTGGTTGTGAAGTTGAAATCTCGGAACTCGAAGCCGAGCAGCTCTTCGCGGCGGTATCCGCCGAAGATTGCCAGCACGAAAAAGACCACATAGCGCAGCGGCTCACCGTCAAGCGCGTCGAGGAACGCTTGTGTCTCTTCTATGGTGAAGATCTTCTTCTCACTCTCCTGGCGCTCCGGGAGCACAATACGCGAACAGGGATTCTCTTTGGCCACGCCCATCCGCAAGGCATAGGCGAACACGCTGGAGACGAACGAGAGGTAATTTCGGATGGATTTAGGGTGGAGGCCCTTGGTGGCGTCTTTCTCATTTGCTCCCGGCTCAGACAGGCCGGAGATAAACTTCTGAAGCTGCCGCGCGGTGATCTTGTCGATGTAGAGATGTCCCGGAGCCGGATAAGCTAACGCAGAAATCTTCTGCCAGCTTCACCTATATTGCAATACAAATTCAACCGTGTATTCATCAACAACTTTAGCCTCTTTTACCGCAGAAAAGAGATAACCAAAGCCTTCGCCAAGTGTAAGCATACGTGTCATCGTATTGAGCGAAAGCTGACCGACAACACAACAAGTCCGCGCAAAGATAGAAAAGTCAACAGAAACTGCCGCGAACCGTGAAAGCAAAATTATTCAAAGAAAATCTCAACAAGTCCCGCCCATGTATCAAAAGTCAGCGGACTGCGTTTTGGTGGGGTAGGCATTTTTTGAGAAAAACACTTCCAAAACAGCCGTTAAGTTAGGAAATGGTCAGCGTTTCAACAAGTCTGTAAAGCGCCCCAAAAATCAGCTGAAATCCGCAGAAAGCGCGATAGTCCCTAAAATCTCAACATTTGCGCGGAATGTATCAGAAATCAACCGATTTTTACAAAAAACGGAATAGTGTTATTTTTGACCGCGCTTAACTTAACATCCCATAGCGGAAAGACTTTCGAGTGACGTATAGGGACATATCGGAAGAAAAGCTGACCGATCTCACAACAAGTTCGCGCATAGATACCGAAATCAGCGAAAACTACCGCAAACCAGCAGAGCGAAATCATTCCAAGGAAATCTCAACAAGTCCTGTCAATGCTCTGAAAATTCCATCACGGGTTTTCTGCGGTCCATCTTTTTATTGCTCTGTATGGAAACGCATGATATGATGGATTTGGCAGCGGTGAAAGAAACCGGAAAATCAAAATTTGTATCAGCGTAAGAAGGAGAGCAATATCATGTTCAGAACAATTCGTAAAAAGAAAAATGAAATCAGCATCGACACGGCAAAGGCTCTTTTGCAGTCCAGCCGACGTGGCGTTCTTGCCGTAAATGGAGATGACGGATATCCCTATGCAATTCCTATCAACTATGTCTACGATAACGATGCGCAGAAAATTTATTTTCATGGAGCACGTGCAGGCCATAAAGTAGATGCACTGCGTGCCTGTGACAAAGTATGTTTCACGGTATATGGAAATGAAACCATCAAAGAAGAAGATTGGGCACCGTTTGTGCAGAGCGTTGTGGTATTCGGCAGATGTCACCTCGTAGAATCCGGTGCAAGAGCAACAACTCTGTTAAAACGATTTGCAATGAAATACTATCCCAGCGAACAGTTAGTTGATGAGGAAATTGCCCACGCAGGAAAGGCTGTGCAAATTTTTGAAATAGAAGTGGAGTACCTCAGCGGCAAGGAAATACAGGAACGATAAATCTTGATTTGATGAAGTACAAGGCCATCTTCGAGCGCAACGCCGACCGTCTTGTGAACGCCAACACCATTTACGAGGGACAGGTCATTGTCCTGCCCGCGAAGTAAGCACAAGCAAACCACATAACGAAAGCATAAAAAATGCCCACCTCGATTTTTCGAGGTGGGTATTTTTTCGTGTGCGCGGATTTGCTTAACTTAATGACATTGGGCGGCCGGATGGCTGCTTCGTCTCCTGACGTTTTGTCGGGGCGCGATGGCGCCTG
>USLW01000052.1 GCA_900555605.1 uncultured Clostridium sp.
CGGACCTGGCGGGCAAGTGGGCCATGGCGCCTGTTCCCGGCCATTATCTGGATGGAGAACTTGTGCGTGATTACTCCGGGGTTGCAACCAGCAGTATCATTATCAGTTCTACAAAATATCCGCAGGAGTCCTGGGAATTCCTGAAGTGGTGGCATTCAGCAGATGTACAGGCGGAGTACGGCAGAGAAGTGGAGGCGACCTTTGGGGTGGCTTCGCGCTGGAATCCGGCGAATCGCCTGGCGGTGGAGCAGTTGCCGTATACGGCGGAGGAGTTGTCCGTAATATTGGCGCAGTGGGATTATTTACGCGAAAGTCCGAACGTTATGGGCGGCTATTATACCTCCCGTTATTTGCTCACGGCGCTGAATCAAACCGTTCTTCAGGGAGCCAACGCGCGGTTCTCTCTGGAGGATGCGATTAAAGAGATCAACAAAGAGATGGAACGTAAGCAAGAAGAATTCGGTATTACTGATACGGTGCTGCGCGATCCTTCTGCGTTGGCGGGATAAAGATAAAGGGGGAGTATTTAGAAATGAAACAGGATCTGGAGAAAAGCCCGAAGGAAAAGAGGCCGGCCGCGCCGAAAAAGCGTTTCTTCAATGTGGAGAAACGCTTCGGGTACACCATGCACGAGATCTGGGCACATAAGATGTCGTATGGGCTGTTGGCACCTTTCTTTATCATTTTTATTATTTTTACTTTGCTTCCGTTGCTGGCATCCACTGTACTGAGCTTCTTTTATTGGAATATATTTGAGACGCCGGTTTTTACGGGATGGGAAAACTATGTGTATTTGTTTGTAGATGATGCGCTGTTTCTGAAGGCCTTCAGCAATACGCTCTTTTACGCGGTGATCGTTGGTCCTACGGCATATATCGCTTCTTACTTTTTTGCATGGTTTATCAATCAGGTGCCTTCTAAAATCCGGCCGGTTTATACATTGGCGTTTTTCGCGCCTTCCCTGACCAGCGGTATTGCGATGTCAGTTGTTTGGCTCGTTTTATTCTCAAACGACAGCGTGGGGTATCTGAATGCGCTGCTGCTGAATTTAGGCTTTATTTATGAGCCGATTAAGTGGCTTTCCGATGTGAACCTTATTATGCCGGTTATCATTATCGTTTCTCTTTGGTCCAGCTTGGGAACCGGCTTCCTGTCTTTTGTTGCAGGCTTTACAAATGTTGATAAAGAGCTTTATGATGCCGCTGCTGTCGATGGGGTAACTTCACGGTTCCAGCGTCTGCTGTATGTGGACATTCCGCAGACCATGCCGCAGCTGCTGTTTGCCGCTGTCCTGCAGATCACAAGCTCCTTTACGGTGGGCGCCATCAGCCAGACGCTGGTCGGCCATCCCAGTCCGGAAGATGCGGGTCTTACCATTATGCTGCATCTGAATGACTATTCCGGTCAGCGGTTTGAGGTTGGGTATGCCTCTGCAATTGCTGTCGTACTGTCCGTTTTGATATTGGGACTCGGCCGCGTATGTTTCAAAGTTTTATCGGATAAGGAGTGATACGAATATGCTGCAGGTTGATGTCGATTATCTAAAACGAGCGAAGAAGAGAAAGGACTATGCAGGACGTGTTATCCTGGTCTTTCTTACACTGGCGGGTCTGGTTTCTCTTTTACCGTTAATCTATCTTTTTACGACGGCGTTTAAGCCGCCGGAGGAATTGTTCCTGTATCCGCCAAAATTTTTTGTAACGAACCCTACAACTAAGAACTTTTCGGACTTATCCGCGGTTACGGCAAACAGCATAGTCCCCTTCAGCAGGTATCTGTTCAACACGGTTCTGATTACGGTTGCGTATATCTTCTGCTTGGTCTGGGTTGTGACAATGGCGTGCTATCCGCTGTCCAAACATAATTTTCCCGGCAGAAAGGGTTTGTTTTCCCTGGTTCAGGTGGCGCTGATGTTTATTGCCGGCGCAGCGGCGATCCCTTCCTATTTAATTATTACATGGCTGGGAATCGATAATACATATCTTGTTTATATTATTCCGGGTTTGGCAAACTGTACCTGCCTGTTCCTGATGAAGCAGTTCCTGGATCAGGTGCCGAATGAGATTTTTGAGGCCGGAAAAATCGACGGCGCTTCAGAATGGCAGTTGTAGACGAAAATTGCGCTGCCGCTTCTGAAAAACGCCCAGGCGACGGTAATCATTTTGACCTTCGGCGGTATATGGGGCGATGCGGCGACTTCCACGACGTACATATATGAAGAACAGTTGCGTACGCTGGCATTCTTCATGGGGACCATCGGAGGCGGAATCGCCAGAACAGGCGCCAGCGCAGCTTCCGCGCTGATTATGACGCTGCCGAGTATTATCATTTTTATTATCCAGCAGAGCCGTGTCATGGATACCATGGCCCATTCCGGCATTAAATAAGGAGGGACAGCGAAATGAAAATAAAAAGACTGATTTCTCTTATCCTGTTGTTCGGCTTTGTATTTTCAATGGGAGTTGCATCAACGGCAGCCACGCCGTATGCGAACTATTATTTGTTGGAAAGCGATTTTGCGTTGCCGATTCCGGCTGCATATGAATGTATCAAAGTCATTGACTTCAAAACAAAAGAAGAGGGCCGTCTCAGTGCGCCGGAGGATTTGTTTATTGATGAGAATGACAGGATTTACGTTGCGGATACCAAAAACAATAGAATTGTCGTATTGAATGCAGATCATACGTTTGCGTTTGAAATATCGGGCAGCGGAACGTATGAAGAAGGGGATATGGCTGCATTGAAGGAACCGAGAGGCGTATATGTGGATTCTGACGGTACGATCTTGGTTGCGGACTCCGGTAATGCAAGACTTGTTGAGTTTACAAAGTACGGAAACTTCCGGTATTCCTATTCAACGCCTGACAGTGAAATTTTATCGGATGATTTTACTTACAGTCCCCATAAAGTTGCAAAAGACAGCCGCGGGTATATCTATGTGGCCTCTACCGGTGAATATAAAGGTATTATTATGCTGGGATCCGACGGCGTATTCCGTCAGTACTACGGCGCCAATAAAGTCAATCTGAGTTTATGGGATTCTATTGCGCGCGTTTTGTTCAGCCGTGAGGACCGGTTGGGTAAAATTGTAAATCTCCCTTATACCTTTAACAATATATACGCCGGAAATGACGGCTATGTCTACGCCACCACCACCGGTCTGAATGCTTCTCAGGTGCGGAAAATTAATTCTGCCGGTTCGGACGCGCAGTATGCGGGCTATGATTTTACTGACCAGAGCCTTATGCTGTATAACACAGTCAAGCAGAACTTCACGGATGTGGCGGTGGATAAATACAATAACATGTATGTATTAGATCAGACCTACGGCCGTATTTATGAGTATGATGAATGGGGACAGAACCTTTTTGTGTTCGGTACCAACGGACTTGGCTACGGCCAGTTTTCCACCCCGACTTCCATCGCTGTGGATTCCCAGGGACGCTTATATGTATTAAATCAGGGCGCGGGCACGATCTCTGTTTTTGCGGCGACGGAGTTTGCAAGTCTGGTGCACGAGGCTAATTACTTGTATTCTGAAGGCCAATACGATGCTTCCAAGCCTTTATGGCAAGAAATACTGAACAAAAACAATTATTATACGCTGGCATTGAGAAGTATGGGCGAGATCGAAATGCGGAAGGAGAATTATGATGCTGCAAGCGATTACTTCTATACCGCGGAGGACCCGACGCTTGTTTCAGAGGCGTTTAATGAAATCAGAACACTGTTTTTAAAGAATAATTTTTCAATTATTGCCAGTGTGGTAGTTGTTGTGCTGGTGGCCTGGGTGGTCTTTTTAAGCATTAAAAGGAATCGGAGACGAAAATATGGTGTTCCGCCGGAGAAGCATAATTTTATGACGCCTGTAAAGCATTTCTTTAAGAAAACAAAGCAGGTGGCCTTCCATCCCATTGATGGGTTTGAGGGCATTCGATATGAGGGACAGGGCTTTTATCGGGATGCATTCGGAATTATGCTGCTTTATGTGATTGTATCGATTGCTTCCGCTTACTTGACCAGCTTTGTTTATCGAGGCGGCACGCCGCTTTCCATGATCGATCCCCTGCAGATTATATATATGTGCCTGCTTCCGTGGATTGTGGTTTGTGTGGTAAATTACGGCGTGACCACCATTATGTATGGGGAAGGCCGCTTCCGGGATGTTATCATCGGCGGCGCTTACTGTCATGTTCCGCTGATGTATCTGCTGCTTCCCTTCGCTTTGCTGACACATCTTCTGACTCTGAATGAAGCGTCCCTGTTTAATCTTGCACAGGTCATTATTTATATCTGGGTCGTGCTGCTGGTATATTTCTGTATAAAGGGTGTACATGGCTTCCATCCTGTAAAAGCATTTGTGGTATTTTTCCTTACGCTGGTCGGTGTCGTCGCGGTAGCGCTGCTGTTTATGATCGTATACGGCCTGGCAGAGCAAATGTTCGATTTCATCATTCAATTTGGTAAGGAGTTGAGCTATCTTGTTTAAGAAGAAGAAAAAAGCAGCGCCGGAGCAATCCGGGGACGAGATTTCAAAAGTGACCCCTGATGATCAAAATAAATCGGCTGATGAAGCACCTTCGGCAGTGAAAAAGGTATCTGTGAAGGCAATCAAGGTCGTAGTCGCACTGCTCATAGTCGCTTTAGTCGCTTTTATCGCGATCAAGGTCGGCTTCGGCTCCAACAAGGATATTGTATTCTCCGATGATGCCATTATAAAATCGGATGTGCAGCCTTCCTTGGGGAAGGCGCTGAATGATGAAGGGCTGACCCTGTTTGCAGATAACGGAATTCTCCGTCTGGAATATTCGCCCAAGGATGATCTGTTTATTATTACGCATTTAGAGACCGGAAAGGTGTTCCGCAGCTATCCGGAGGCAATTTCGGAGATCACGCTGGAGGAGGGGGAAACCTCGGATATCGGCGCCTATTCCCGTACAAGGGAAACCGGACAGAGCATCACGTCCCCTGTCATGATCGGATATACAAAATCCGGTATTGACGGCGGCTTTGTGGTGGGTGTGAACCAGATGAAGCATGTAAAGACCGTTCATTTTATTGAGAACGGAGTCCGGCTGCAGTATGAAATGTTGGATTTGGAGCTGGAGTTTTCTGTGGAAATTACCATCGACGGGACTGCGCTGAAATATAAAATTCCGCGCAACGGCATCATTGAACGGCCTACGCATTCCGATGAAAAAGAAAACCGCCGGCCGCTTCTGGCTTCGTTAGGCGTACTGCCGTATTTCGGCGCGCATCGGGCGGATGACGAAGGCTATTACGTATCTCCGGACGGCCCGGGCGCACTGACTTATTTTAATGTGGCGCGGGTTACAAACTACAATGAATACAGTAAGAAGGTATATGGCCGGGATGAAACGGTGGACCAGTTGGATTCGCCGGATTACAGCAATTCTGCTCTGACCATGGGGGTATATGGCATTATGGATCAGGATTCCATGATTGCGGCATTTATTGATGTCGGGGAGTCGAATGCGCTGCTGAATATTGCAAATCCCGGAATCAGGAATCTGCCCTTTTACTCCATCTACTTTTTATATCAGTACCGCTATTATTATAAGCAGCAGATTTCAAAAAGCGGTACGATGTATGATATGATCGTTCCGGATATGACTATCGGTGATATTGAACAGACCATGCATATCAGTGTGGATACGGAAAAATCTGGGCAGACGGATTCTGCGGAGGCTGAACAAAGCTTTACCTATCGGGATCTTGCGGTTTTGACGCGGGAAAAGCTTCTGAAAAAATGGGAGACCAAATGGGGCATTAGCGAATCCGATATTATGGCAAAACGGTCCGGCGAAACGTCTGTGCCGGCGATGAATCTTCAGCTCTTTATGGGAGCACAGAATATTTTTGGCGGTATGCTGGATCAGGTTAATGTTATGACTACCTTTGACGATGTACGGACCATTTATAATGCCATTGCGGCAGACGGCATCAGTAACATCCGCTTTTCTCTGCTGGGCTGGCAGAAGGGCGGCTACTACGGGAATATTACCAATAAATATAAGCCTGACAGTGCTTTCGGCGGCAAGGGGGATTTGATAGATCTTGCGCAATGGGCAAAGGATACGGGGATTGAGCTTTCTCTTGACAATAATCTGCTGGAGATTTACGGAAAGCCGTCCGGCCTGTCGCTGAAGGGAACCTCTCAAAGGGAGGCGGTTGTCAAAAGACCGAATACCTTTTATCTGGATTTCAATATTCCGTCGATGTCCGGTATTTATTGGTATACGCCCTTTTATATGATGAGTCCCGCTTACTATAATGCGAAGCTGTTGGCTGAGGATATCGACAAGCTGACAGATTACGGCATTACAAGCGTGGATCTCCAGCAGGTCGGTGATATGGTAAATTCCGACTACAACCAGCAGAATGCGCTTCTGCGCGTTCAGACGGTTAAAATGTATACGGAATGGCTGAAAAAATATAACGATCATTTTGACCGCGTGTCGGTTTATTACGGGAATGAATACACGGTTCCCTTTGTGGATTCTATTTTGGATATTCCCATGAACCGTTCCTACAGCATTGTATTGGATGAGCAGGTTCCGTTTGTTCAGATGGTTTATCACGGATTAGTCGATTATTATTCCTCTGCGCTTAATAAGGAGGATGATCCGCAGACAATGCTTTTACGGTCTTTGGAATACGGTGCCCTGCCTTCTTTTGAGTTAACGAAGGAAGAAAGCAAAGAACTGCAGAATACGTATTATTATGGATTGTACCGTTCGGAATATACATTGTTTACCGGGAGTGAGGGCGAACTCAAAAAAGCATATGAGATTGCACAGAACATCCTTCTGCCGCTGCGGAATGAGTCAATTGTTGATCATGCGCAGGCAGACCTGCAGGCATCCGTGTTTGTGACAACATATTCAAATGGTACGCGTATTTATGTCAATTATGAATCGAGTCCGTATACAGTGACGTTGCCTGACGGTTCAACTGCTGAGATTGCGGCAAATTCATATTATGTCGATGCGGCGTGAGAGGGGAGGTCATTTGATTGGCAACAGTAAAAGCTAAAAAACAACTGGCACATAAAAGGACACTGCGCGGTGCGATTTCATTTGAAAGACGGCGTACGATTGAAGGCGTGACCTTTATGACGCCTTGGATTATCGGGTTTATTTGTTTTACCTTGATACCGCTTGTTCTTTCGATCCGGACGAGTTTTTATATTACCAAACTGACGGATTTATACGGATTTCAGGGAGACAGCAAATGGGTCGGTATCCAGAACTATACCGATGTGCTGTCGGATCCGGAATTTGGACAGAAGGTTTTTGAATCCTTTCTTACCTCCCTGTATCAGGTCCCGGTGATTGTGGGATTTGCACTGTTTGTGGCGGTGCTGCTGAAGCAGAAATTTCCGGGGCGGGTTTATTTTCGGATCATCTTTTTCCTGCCTGTCATTCTGGCCGGTGTCATTATGAACTACTTGTTCAGTGACGGTGTCGGCACTGTCAGCGTGTTCAGCGAATTGGTATCCTCTACAAGCGGCGGCATGTTGTCAGGGCTGTTGGGAAGCTCCCTTACGTCACAGATCGGAAATATCATGTGGAAAAGCAGTGTGGAGATTCTGATCTTTTTGGCTGCCCTGCAGAGTGTGCCGGATATCCTTTATGAGGTTGTAGAGCTGGATGGCGCTACTGCTTGGGAGAGCTTCTGGCACGTTACGCTTCCGTATATTTCTCCTTTTGTTATATTGAATGCGGTATATGCCTTAGTTGACTCATTTGTGGATCCTACGAATCCGGTTATGGATATGTTTATTTCTATGACTACAAAGGGAACAGAGTATGGTATGGCCTCTGCGCTGAGCTGGATTTATATGCTGATGACCCTGCTTACAATTTTGATCTTTATTTTATTAACCAGGAGGTGGCTGCGTTGAGTGCTTATGTGCAAAAGCTTACCAGCACTGTCGGTGGTTGGATTAAGCGGTATGAAAATTTAGGCTATAAAGCCAAGAAAAAGATCCGATTCATTATCGGGAGAATCTTTTTATACTATATTTTGATTGAGATGGCTTTTCTGTTTCTGCTGCCGTTTATCTATATTTTTACGACGGCGCTGATGTCTTCGGCCGATTATTTGGATCCTACGGTGGAGTGGATACCGACCGCGATTCAGTGGAGCAATTTTCAAGATGCTTGGTTTGCTATGACGTATCCTACCGCGTTTTTCCATACGCTGGTTACTTCGCTGGGCAGTGCTGTTCTGCAGTGCGTATCGTGTGCGCTGGCCGGGTATGCGCTGGGGCGGTTTAAGTTCCGAGGAAGAGGCATTTTGTTTATCTGTGTGATTGTTGTATTGCTGATTCCGCCGCAGACGACGATTCTTTCCGCTTACGGACTTTGGTCTGACATGGGACTACTGAATACTTGGGGGCCGATTTTGATTCCCTGTATTTTCGGTTTAGGGCTGCGCGGCGCTTTGTTTATTTTGATTTACATGTATTTCTTCCAGAGAATTCCTGATGCCATGGATGATGCGGCGCGTATTGACGGAGCCGGCCCGGCGCGGCTGTTCCTGCAGATTATGCTTCCGCTCGTAAAGTCCGCGATTATAATTGTATTTATTTTCTCCTTTGTATGGCATTGGAACGATAACTATGAAACGCCGACTTTTATGTTTGAAAAGGAGATTCAGACGCTGCAGCCCAAGCTGGAGAACATTCGGACCTATTATGCAGATCAGATGGGGTATACAGGCGGCGCAGAGCTGTCTGATTTTGACAAGGCTATGACAGAGCCTATGCTCTTTGCGGGATGTCTGCTGGTGATGCTGCCTGTGCTGCTGGTTTATATTTTCGGTCAGAAGCATTTGGCTGCGGGTATTGAACGGATCGGTGTAATTGAGTAAAGGAGGTTAGGCGGATGAAACGAAGCTATCGGATGATTTTAATATTGCTTGCCTTTGTGCTCACGTGTTCTTTTGCCGCATGCAGTTCGGAGACTGAAAAAAAGGAGGACGGCAACAGCGATATTATACAGAAAGAGAATCCGGAGCCGGCGGATTATGTTGGGATGATCACCTTCTCGACATATCGGACGGATGAAAATGATATGTCTGCATTTAATTTTATCCAGGCTTACAATATGAAATATCCCGGGGTAGAAATTAAGCTGGATAATAGCCTTTCAAGAGAAGAATATTTTGCGACGCTGGATGCGCGCATTCAATCAGGCGATATCGGGGATGTGTTCATGATTGATGACAGCCGTATGGCAAAATATGCGGATACCGGCTTGATTGCGAATCTGTCCCCCTATTTGGAGGAACTGATTGATTATGATACGTATAAAAAGCTGAGTCCGTCTGAGCTGCTTCTGCCGGCGGCATATGAAGCGTCCTTATATGAAGGCCGTATGTATATGTGTGCAACGGAATATAATAATCGCTTTGTATTTTTAAATCTTTCGGTCATTGCCGAGGCAGGGCTTTCTGTTCCGGCTGATCTTTGGACTTGGACGGATCTTATGGAGTATGCCCAGCAGATAAGCGGTTTTTGTGACTATCCGCTGTCTGTGCCTTATGACGATTATGCGGTATGGGGCGCGTTTGCGAGGAGCTTCGGCACTTCCGTTTATCAGACGCTGGATGTTGAACTAAATTCAAAAAGCTTAAACTTGACAGATCCGGCCGTGGTGAACGGACTGATGGAGCTTGCAGACCTGATTTACACATACGGCAATGTAAAAACATCGGAGGAAATCAGTGCTGAAGAATTATCCTCGTACGGTATGATTGTTGCTTCTTATGCGGATCTTATTCGTTGGGAGGCAACGCTGAAGTCCGGTGATTTTGAATGGGATCTGGCACATTTTCCGCAGTGGGAAAGAACGGCGGCAGACGGAACGTCTGTGTATTACCGCAGCATT
>USLW01000053.1 GCA_900555605.1 uncultured Clostridium sp.
GGAAGCCATTTTACGGTCCCGGGCGGGCATCGCAGATCCCAACAGACCTATCGGTTCTTTCTTATTCTTAGGTCCTACCGGCGTGGGCAAGACGGAACTGGCCAAAGCCCTGGCAGAAAGCCTGTTTGACGATGAACACAGCCTCGTGCGGATTGATATGACCGAGTACATGGAAAAATTTTCTGTTTCCCGTTTGATCGGAGCACCTCCCGGATACGTGGGGTATGATGAAGGCGGTCAGCTGACAGAGGCTGTGCGGAGAAAGCCCTATTCCGTCGTACTGTTTGATGAAATCGAAAAGGCGCATCCGGATGTTTTCAATATCCTGCTGCAGGTTTTGGACGACGGCCGGATCACGGATTCCCAGGGGCGGACCGTGGATTTTAAAAATACGATTATGATTCTTACCAGCAACCTTGGTTCTCAATATCTGCTTGACGGCATCCGATCCGACGGTGAGATTTCCGAGGAGGCACGGCAGCAGGTGATGCACCTCCTGAGTTTTTGAACCGGCTGGATGAGATCGTATTTTACAAGCCCCTTCGGAAAGAGGATATTGTTCAGATTATCGATATCCTGATTTCCGGACTGAAGGCGCGGCTTGCTGAGAAGACCCTGCGGCTCGTCATAACGGAGGCGGCGAAAAATATCATAATTGAACACGGCTTTGATCCGGTTTACGGTGCGCGTCCGCTGAAACGGTATCTGCAAAGCAAGGTGGAAACCTTGATTGCAAAAACCATCATCAGCCGCGATCTGCCGGTAAACGCCGAACTGACGGTGGATGCGGATGCGCAGGGCGTGCTTTATGTGAAGGCTTAACGAAAATTATGCATTTCAGCATTCCTGTGCTATACTAATGGCAGCGGTAGGTTACAGAAGACCGTACTTTAAGCGGAAGCGGGTACAGAGATGGGCATCAATAAAGCAATGCGGCTGGCGCTGAAGGCGTTATCCTATCCGGAATTGGATATCAAAAAGCGCTATAAGCTGCAGCGCTCTTTGAAAAATATGAAATCGCCTCATATTCTGAAGCCCGTTTACCGCAAATGGGATCACCGGGTGTACTGCGGGGACAGGGAAATTACCCTCCGGATCTATACGCCCAGGGAAATCCGATATGACTTTGCGATGCTGTTTATCCACGGAGGCGGCTGGGTAACGGAAAGCATTGATACGTATCACCGGGTTTGCAGTAATCTTGCAGACCATATCTGCTGCAGCGTTGTTTCCGTGGAATACCGGCTGGCACCGGAGTTCCCGTTTCCGAACGGCCTGGAGGACTGCTATGCAGCTGCGCAAGCACTGCATCAGCATGCGGATGCGTTCGGCGTGCGGCCCCGGGATCTGGTTCTGATCGGCGACAGTGCCGGCGCAAATTTAGCCGCCGCGGTTTCACTGATGGCAAGAGACCGCGGCGTATTCTGCATATCCAAACAGATTTTGATTTATCCGGCCACCTACCATGATCATACGGCGCATTCGCCGTTTCCCTCCGTGCGGGAAAACGGAACGGACTATCTGCTGACATCGAAACGCATCTGTGATTATATGGAATTATATAAAAGCAGCCCGGAGGACCTGCAGAATCCGTACTTTGCGCCGCTGCTGGCAGGGAATCTGTCGGAACAGCCGGATACGCTGCTGATTACGGCAGAGTACGACCCGCTGCGGGATGAAGGAGAGGCATATGGCGAGGCCTTGAAAAATGCCGGCAACCGCGTGACGATCTACCGCATGGGTGATGCGCTGCACGGCTTTTTTTCTCTGCCGCCCCATTTTGTGCATGTGCGGCGGACCTATGCGCTGATACGGGCGTTCCTGTATCCCGATATGCGCGAGGAGGAGACGGTATGAAAGTGAGATATAGAAAAGCCTGGAGCCGTCTCGATAATGCGGCTAAGATCTTTCCTGCCACCGGCGGAAGAATCAATACCGATGTTTTTCGCTTTTCCTGCGAGCTGTACGAGGAGATCGATCCGGATATGCTGCAAGCGGCGGCCGATAAAGCTGTCTTAGAATTTCCGCATTTTTTATGCGTTATGCGCAGAGGCTTCTTTTGGTATTATTTAGAGCAGTGCGCGCTCCGTCCGATCGTACGCAGGGAGATAAGATCCCCCTGCTCTAAGCTTTATCAGGGGGGAGACGGGGGCTTGCTGTTTGATATTACGTATTACGGACGGCGCATAAATTTAGAGATGTATCATGTGCTGGCGGACGGTACGGGCGCAATCCAATTTTTAAAAACGATTGTCTGTCACTATTTAAATATCCGTCACGCAGAGGTTTTTGCGGAAGCAAAGCCCCATCTCGATTACGATGCCTCCCTCTCGCAGAAAAGTGCAGACAGCTTTCAGAAATATTACAAAAAAAAGAAGCATGCAATACGCGCAGAGATGAAACGGGCATATCAGATTACCGGCGCTAAGCGGGAGGATGACCGCCTGCTTTTGATTGAAGAAATTGTGTCTGCCCGCAGTCTG
This sequence comes from uncultured Clostridium sp., assembly GCA_900555605.1. GTDB lineage: Bacteria > Bacillota > Clostridia > UBA1212 > UBA1255 > UMGS1851. The sequence goes on from USLW01000053.1 coordinate 2,484, forward strand.
CTGGAGGCTGCACACCGGTACCATACCACGCTGACCGTATATTTAACGGCGCTTCTGATCGATGCGATCCGGCAGGAGATGCGCGTCCGGGATGAAAGCGATCCCGTGGTACTGAATATACCGGTAAATCTGCGCAGTTACTTTCAATCCGAGACCTCAAAAAATTTTTTCGGTATGATCAGTGCAGCATATTGCTTTCAGGAGCGTTCGGGCACCTTTGCCGATATTATCGAGGCGGTAAATGAAACCTTTCAGAAAGAACTGACCAGGGAACAGCTGAGTATACGGATGAACAGCTTGGCTTCGCTGGAGCATAATCTGCTTGTAAAGCTGGCGCCGCTGCCGTTTAAAGTGTTTTGCCTGAAAATTGCGCGGAAGGTCAGAAACCGCGGCGTCACGGCAGTCATATCCAACATGGGCCGGATCGATATGCCGGAAGCGCTGGTCCCATATATTCGGCTGTTTGATGTATTTGCCGCTACGCCGAAGCTGCAGCTGTGCGTCTGCTCCTTTCAGGATAACTTGTCCTTAGGATTTTCCTCAGCATTTGCCGGCACAGATATCCAGCGGTATTTGATTCGCAGGCTTTCGGAGCAGGGGATCGAAGGGGAGGTCCGCTGCAATGATTTTCACAAGGAAGAAACGGAGCAGGCGCCATGCAGTACTGTGTAAAATGTAAAGTAAAAATAGCGGGAGACAAACAATATTGTCCGCTGTGCCAGGGAGAGCTGAGGGGCAGGGCGGATCCGTCCGGAGAAATTTTTCCCAACATCCCGAAAGATAAGTTCAGCAATTATTTTGTACTGCGTCTGATCAGCTTCATTGCGATTGCGGCTATGGTCGTCTGCGTTACGGTGAACGTCCTGCTGCATGCAGCGCTGCGCTGGTCTTTTTATGTCTGCTTTGGAATTGCCTGTGCATGGATCACCGGCGCTGTGGGGATTTCCAGACGCAGCAGTATTGTGAAAAATATTATTCATCAAATGTTCCTGCTGTCGGCGCTTTCCGTGGTGTGGGATCTGCTTACGGGATGGCGCGGCTGGTCCGTTGATTATGTAATTCCCTGTGCATGCACAGGAGCGATGGTATTTATGTTTGTGATGGCTGTTACAAAAAAAATCGACCTGAGCGAATATTTGATTTATCTTATGACTTCAGCCGTTTATGGGATCATCCCCGCTGTATTTGCGCTGCTGAATATGCTGTCCGCCGTGTACCCCTCTGCCATCTGCATTGCCTGCAGCATAATCACCATTGCGGCGCTGCTGCTGTTTCAGGGCCGGAATATCCGCGACGAGATTATCAGAAAATTTCATATGTAAAATAGAAATGGGAAAACATAAAATAGCAGAAAACAAAGCGGGCGGCATCCTGTATGCGCCGATTCCGTCATAGAATAAAAGACGCCGGCTGTATAAGTTAAAATGTTATCTTGGACCAGCGGCAAGCCTATGCGTTCTTTGGGCTGGAAAAGTTCTCTTGCTCTTCACTTCCGAGCATTTTGAATTGAATGGTATAGGCATTTTCATCCTGAAATTCCTCAACAAATAAGGAAAACGCAGGGATTTTAACCTCAATACCTGATAATTTACTATGATAGTTTCGTTGCCCTGAACCAAAAGAAAAAATCAGAAATAAAACAGAAACTATAATTACAATGGTTAATATTGGAACTAAGAAATATAACAATCTCTTCTTCATGATTGATCTCCAACTATCTGTTTTTATTCAAAAGAATAAAGCTTAAATGATTCGCTTAAAATAACTGCTTCGTTATTATTCTTCACACACTCGCCGGATATGGATCGAAAAGATCCCTTCCCAGCGGCTACTGTTAATTTTTATACATTCTTCTCCATAATCTCTACAGCTTTTATTTCATTCTCATGCGCTGACTTTAACAATGCCGCAATTTTTGCTTTTATATCCGGCTGGCTAACATCCTGCTGTTTTTTAATCTGAAATGCCTCCAGCCAAGCATCATACACAGATTTGTAAATCCCGGCAAGCTCCGTTTGCTTCATCTTCTCAAAATATTTCCATGCGTAATATTTTAACGCACCGAATGTGCCGAGCAGATACTCCATGCTCCAACAAAGCGCAAACTCCGGATCATCGGTTTCAAAATGTTTATATAAAGCGGGATAGGCCTCCAGACCGTTGGCATTACCGCACCACTCTTCGCCTTTTAAGTGAGAAGCCGCCAATTTTATAGTGTCTTTAAGTATATCGGATTCAGATTTACCGCTTGCGCCTGTTACCGTCAGGACGGACATGATAGGCAGTTCACGCTTGCCAAGCACATGATACGCCATTTCGCTTTCTCCGTTTACGGCGAGAGTGGCAAACATTTGAGTATCATCGTCATAGCCGATGATCAAGCCCCATTCCGGCACACCGATATCCCAAGACACGGCGGGGATTCCGTTATCAATGGATTTTTTAATTTGTTCCACCGCTGCCAAACGCTGCTTTTCCTCGATGGCGTCCTCGTTCCATAAACGCTCGGTATATTCGCAGTCAAGCCCTCCGCTTGTGACCCAAGAGGGTTGTTTGCCAAATTCCCATATGCTTGTGGACGAAGGACAAAGATCGGCTGCCACCCACATACGAAAGGCGAAACCGCTCGTGGCGACAATATCCTCGGCGTACTCGGCCCACGGGCTGTTTTTCACGGCGCAGGATAATGATTTCGCAAAAGAAAACAGATAGCCTGTGCTGTCATGGATACCGTCCCATGTGATGTTAAGCTTTTTCACTAAAATAAACCTCCTTTATTTTGATATAACTTTATTATACCAAAATAAAAACTATCATGATTGATAAAAATTGCGGAGTTCAAAACACCTGCGACAGCCCCTGATATTCAAACCGGATCGGCTTAGTGCCTGCTAAAAACCGGATTATATACGTCTTTGTGAGCTCGTCCACTTCTTCGATCACACCCTCGCCGAACACTTTATGCTTAACATTTGTGCCAACCGGCAGAACATGTATCGCGGACGGTTTACGGATAATTGTTTGCAAGGCGTGCTCTTCCATAATGTCCTCGCCGATATGACCGAGCCGTGTGATATATTGATCATCAATATCAAACAAAAACCTCGACGGCGTTTTTATATAGCCGCGGAAGCCAAAGCCTTCGCTTTCCGTCATATAAAGCCGCTTTTTCGCGCGGGTCATGGCGACATAGCACAGGCGGCGTTCTTCCTCTAACGCATCCTCCCGCCGTTCCTCTAATGCCCGCGCCGACGGAAAAATTTTCTCCGATAGTCCGGCAATGATAACCGTATGAAATTCCAGCCCCTTTGCGATATGTGCTGTCATGATCTTCACGCAGTCCTTACTGTCATCCTCTTCCACATCCCTATGTAGCGATACATCTTGCAAAAACGCCGACAGGGTCAGCGGCTCACCGTATTCGGTCTCCAGCGTGACAATGGAACGTGCCAGCTCAGACACGTTGTCCAGTCTATCCATCTCGCCGCTCTCGCGGATATACTGCTCATATCCCGTTTCCAACAGCAGCCTTTGCAGCAATTCCGACACCTGCGCGGTTTCGGCGTATTCTTTTATGTTCTCGATGACACGCACAAACTCCTTCGCGCCAGAGCCCTTGAAAACCGGATTGTCAATATGCTTTTTTAAGGTATCATACATCGTTGCGTTGTCCGCTTCGGCTTGCGCCCGGATGAACGCCAGCTTGTTTTTGCCCATCTTCCGGCGGGGAACATTCACCACGCGCTTAAAGGATAAATCGTCGCCGTGTTCTACAAGACGGAGATAGCACAAAACATCTTTGATTTCCCGGCGCTCATAAAATCCGACGCCGCCATATACGGTATATGGAATATTATGTTTTAGAAAGCCCTGCTCGATAAAGCGGGAAACATAAGCAGAGCGGTACAACACCGCAATATCGGTATATTTCCCGCCGTTTTCTACATGGTCTTTGATCTTCCCGGCGATATAACCGATCTCGTCCGTATCGTTTTTACCGTGAAAATGTTCTACCGCCGCGTCGCTTTGGTTTTGCGTATGCAATTCTTTCTCAATACGGTTTTGATTTTTTGCAATTAAGTCATTGGACGCCGCCAAGATTTCAGGGGTGGAGCGGTAATTCTGATTGAGAAATATTGTTTTGAAATCAGCCTTTAATTCACCTATTTTATGGTCAGGAAAGTAGGAAGTGCCGTCGTTATCGAAATATGATCGTAAATTTTTCTCAAAATCCATCAAAACTTCCATGCGTGAGCCGCGCCACTCGTAAATATTCTGATCGGGATCGCCCACGACAAAAAAATTCTGGTGAAGCTCAGTCAGCGTGCGGAGAAACTTAAACTCTTTAGCCGTGATGTCCTGAAATTCGTCCACCATCACATAATGCAAGCGGTTCTGCCATTTTTGTAGGATATCCTCATGTTTTTTGAACAGGTAAATCGTAAAATTGATGAGGTCGAAAAAGTCCAGCCCGAAATACTTTTTTTGCTTTTCCATGTAACGGAAAATGATTTTTTGCTCCAAATTGGCTGGTTCTGCTGTGCTGATCTCGTTGCCGGGCACCGCCATATAGTCCATGTATGTACCGAGATTTTTCTCATACTTGATTTTGTCGATCATAAATTCAAAGGTGGCGGTGTCCATTTTGATACCGAGTTCCTCATAGACTTCTTCAAGGATGTTTTTCTGATCGGTGTTGTCCAGCACGACAAAGCTCTCAGGATAAAACAGCCGCCCGATGTCCTCGCGCAGAACGCGGGTACAAAAAGAATGAAGCGTGGAAACAAACGAGGTGTCAATGCCGTCGCCCAGCAACCGGCGCAGACGGATTTTCATTTCGCGGGCGGCTTTGTTGGTAAAGGTGATGCAGAGAATATTGGCGGGAGAAACGCCGAGCTCCTCCACGAGATAAGCATATCTCGCTGTCAACGCGCGTGTCTTGCCGCTGCCAGCCCCAGCGATGACGCGGACATAGCCCTCGGTTTGCATGACTGCTTGTTTTTGATGTTCGTTTAAGCTTGATAGGATTTTATCCGTCTTCATTATATTTTCCTTTCGGCGCATCTTCCTGAAACGTATTCACTTTGGTTTTTTCAAAATAAACGCTTTAAAGATCACGGCAATTTCAAGTCCGAACGACGCCGCAACTTCACCCAGTTGCCAATCATCTTTTTCAATCCTGCGGAGGTGTAATTTTTCTTCTTCAATCACAAATCCCGCCTTTTTGAAGCGCTCGCGCCATGACAGTTTATTTTCGCGAAACCAATTTTCTTTGCCCCACAAATCAAATGCTTTTTGGACAACTGTATTATCTTCAAATTCATTCTCAATGGCAAAAACATGTCCGCCGGGCTTTAGTACCCGATAAGCCTCTTTTATACCAAGCATTTGGTCTGTTCCTGCGTAACGCAACGAGGAAAATCCGATATTGCTTGTGATGACGTCTACTGAAGATGAATGAATCGGCATATCCGCAACATGAAACGAAGCAAATTCAATATTTGTTTTAGGTGCCTTTCTATTTATAAATTCGTTCCATTTCTCCACAAGAATCGGGCAGCCGTCTACCGCTAAAGCCTGTATCGTTGGATTCATAGCATATATATCCGGCAGAATCCCAAGCCCTGGGCCACAAGCGATATCCATAACAGGTAAATTCAACTCGGCAGCTTTCCGGCACAAATCTATGTATACAGGATTGCGGTATTCGTTTGGAGTGCCTCTGTCCCGCCAGCGTCTTTCAAAACCGCCGCCTGTCGTCCAAAATAAGATGTCTTCTTCGGTAAACTGATCAGCCTCACGCTCGCTGCCGAAATAAGGAACATCGTTTATAACGGTAATGGGTGTACGGTTATAAATAAATTTAAACGGATAGGATTGTTTCATACGGACTGTTCCCTCATCTCAATCGGTATATAAATATCCTCGCTGTATATCCGGCTGGCTTCCACATAAGTTTCAAACTGCGGCCCACATACGCATCGGTATTCGCTTTGCGGCATCCATACATTAAGAATGTAGCTCCATGTCCTGTGAATTGTATTCACAAAATCAAAATGCGACGTCGGGGGCGTGGAGAATACAGCGAAAAGACCGCCGGAGACGCATAGCTGTTTTGTATCAGTTATGTCGCCTTTGGCGTCCTCTGTTCGGATACCAATAAAATAATCAAGCCGGTTTGTCTCACTGTTCCATATACAAACGCCATAATCCGCAACAGTTTTTCCTCCTGAAAGCCGGTATGACAGCTTTTTACAGTTGTATTTATTCCAAAAATTTGGGGCGTAATCTTCGTCGCTCGCGTAGCCGGTCAGCGTAAAATCGGGTAATGTAATGATTTTGGGTGTCAATTTAAAAGGCGCAATCTGTAAATGAAAACGGTCGTAAAGCTTTAAGCTGTTTCCGGCAGTTTTATATTCCGTTGGCAAGACATGATGCTCTGCTTTGAATGCCCGCGTAAAATTTTCTTTGGAATTAAAGCCGTATTCAAAAGCGATGTCTGATATGGGACGGCCGCTTATGTCCATCTCCCGCGCGATCTCTGATAATCGGCGTTTGCGTATATAATCGGCGGGTGTCAGATGCGTAACCTCTTTGAATACCCGCAAAAAATGATATTCCGAATATCCCGCTGCCTGCGCCAGATCGGTGAGGGTCAAGTCGGCTTTCAGATTGGATTCTATGTATTCCAGCGCATTTTCAATGCATTCTTTATAATTCATAACTCATTAATTATACCAAAAGGGCGAATCTCCGTGATTGATAAATATTGCGGAGTTTTTATGCCATGAGACATATTAATATTATACTTCAAAAACCGCTTTATTTCAAATTCATTTTCAAAATAGCGGTTCAAATGCACATTTATATTGTATACGCGGGAGTTTGACAGTTAGAGAAAGAAAAACGCGTTGTAGAGACCATAAAATGAATATTTTTCGTAAATTCCCAGAGTAAATTCCACAGTGGAGAAAAGGCTGAATTTAAGGTGGGAAATTGGGGAAATTAAAATTGAGACATGAAGATCATTCCATAAAAAATGGCTGCTGATATGTAGA
>USLW01000054.1 GCA_900555605.1 uncultured Clostridium sp.
CAAAATGGCAGGTCTGCATTTTTACGGCGGGAATTATGGTCAGCGAAGCAATCACTGCCTCTGACCTTTTACAGGAGGCGGGAATTACGGTACAGGTTTTTCATGCACGTTTTATAAAGCCTCTTGATGAAGAGGGAATCTGTGCCGCGGCTGCAGGCAGCACGCTTGTGGTTACGCTGGAGGACGGGGTCCTGACGGGCGGTTTCGGAGAAGCAGTCCGGATCCTGCTTGAGAACCGTACTTCCGGAGCGGACTGTATGCCGCAGGTAATATCCATAGGATATCCTGACGAACCGATTCCGCATGGGACCATTCCGCAGCTTTATGCGCGTTACGGATTGGACGGCAAGTCCGTGGCGCAGCGAATCAGGGAGATGTTTTGTCATGAGGCTTGATATTGCGCTGGTGGCCCGCGGCTTTTTTGAAAGCAGAACCCGGGCGGTGAGAGCGATCCGCGAGGGGATGGTAAAGGTCAACGGCATTATTCGAAAAAAGTCTTCGGATGAAGTTTCGGAGGCGGATATGATCGAAGCGGAAGATCCGCTGCCGTATGTCAGCCGCGGCGGACTTAAGCTTTGTCATGCAATGAGACAGTTTCAAATTAATGTTACCGGGATGCGGGCCATTGATATCGGTGCATCGACAGGCGGTTTCACTGAGGTGCTGCTTGCGCGGGGGGCCGCGGAAGTGGTGTGCGTGGATGTGGGCAGCGGGCAGCTGGCACCAAAGCTGCGGAAGGATAAACGGGTGGTGAATCTGGAAAAGACGGATATCCGAAACTTTCCTGTGGACCGGTATCCGCCGTTTGCGTTTGCATGTGTTGATGTGTCTTTTATCTCACTGAATCATATTCTGCCTTTCTTGAATCCGCTTCTGATTTCCGGGGGCCGGGCGGTTTGCCTGGTGAAGCCGCAATTTGAAGTAGGCAGGCAATACCTTAATAAAAAGGGCGTGGTGAAGGACCCTGCCCGAGCGTTGGCTGCGGCAGAGGCAATCTGCACGGCAGAAGAACAAAACGGTTTTCAAGTGATAGGTCTGACCGCGTCTCCCATCAAGGGCGGTGACGGAAATACAGAATATCTCATGGCCCTATTGCATTTTTAAAACAGAGGAGTAGAATGGAAACACGGAAGTTTATATTCAGGAGATGACAAAGGTGAAGCTGGTAGTATTGATTTTAAATAAAACGGATGCGCTTGAGCTTTTGCTGGAGCATTTTGCGGACGCAGGCATTAAGGGCGCCACGATTATCAGCAGTACGGGCATGGCCCGTGCCATCGGCGATTATCACGAGGGGATGTTTTTAGGATCTCTGCGCAAATTGCTGGATCCGGAGCGGGAGGAGAATAAGACGATTCTGACAGTTGTCAAGGACGAACAGGTGCGGCTGGTAGTCGATACCATCCGCAGTACCATCGGAGATCTCAACAAACCGGATACAGGCATTGTATTTACCGTCAATATCGATTACGAGGAAGGTATTCTGCTGGATTAAGCGCGGGGAGGCAATCAAATTAAAATGCATATTCTGTTCTATCTATCTGTAATGGTCATTGCAGGTCTTGTGTTCGGGCGGCTTGTTAAGCTGGTGCGCCTGCCGAATGTGACCGGTTATATTATTGCCGGATTACTGATCGGTCCTTCCGTAATCGGTCTTCTGCCTGAAAATACAATTGCGCAGATGTCTGTTATTTCCGATGTGGCTTTGGGTTTTATTGCCTTTTCCATCGGCGGGCGGTGAATTTAAATGGAGTTATTTCAGGCGCGTGGGGCTCCAGCCTGTAATTATCGCGATCTTTGAGGCGCTGGTAGCAGTTGCAGCGGTGATAATTGGGTTGCTGGCTGCCGGATACGAGCCGGCGTTTTCCATTGTGATGGGATCCATCGCGGCAGCAACTGCTCCTGCAGCGACGATTATGGTGATCAAGCAGTATCAGGCAAAGGGACCTGTCACGGAAACGCTGCTCTGTGTGGTGGCCTTAGATGATGCCGTAGCTCTGATTGGCTTTGGGTTTGCAGTGACTGCAGCGAAGGTGCTGAATGCAGCCGGCGGAAATTTAGCAATGTCTATTATAAAACCGTTTTTAGAAGTGTTCGGATCGCTTGCAATCGGTGCGGCATTCGGGGCCTTATTTGCACTGCCGCTGCGTTGGTTCAAAAAAGACGGCAACCGCTTGTGCATTACCATCGCGTTTCTATTTATGGCCATCGCCTTATCCGACCTGCTGGGGATTTCTGCGCTGCTGACCTGCATGGCCATGGGCTGCGCGCTTGCGAATGTTACAAAGAGCAGCAACAGTATCATGAATATCTGCGATCAAATTACGCCGCCGATTTTTATGTTGTTTTTTGTCCTGTCCGGCGCGGATTTAAAATTGTCGGTGATTCCGTCTATCGGCTTGGTGGGCATTATTTATGTGATTCTGCGCGTAGTGGGAAAAATGGCGGGTGCTTGGTTCGGCGGCGTGCTGTCAAAGGCGCCGCGGACCGTCAGAAGATATTTAGGCGCTGCGCTGATTCCGCAGGCAGGTGTAGCCATCGGTCTGTCTCTGGTAGCGGAATCCGTTGTGCCTGCCTATGCTCAAACCATCCGCGCCGTAGTATTATGCGGAACCCTGATCTATGAAATCATCGGGCCGGTGGCAGCAAAGATTACGCTAACAAAAGCGGGCGAAATCGTACAGATCAAACAGCCTGCCGCAGCAGATCCGTCTGCCGGAAAGTAACATAAGGAGACAGTCGATCCATGTTTCTGCCTTATGAATTTGTTGAAGGAAGCGCCGCTGCGTTTGTCAGCGGCTTTTTATGTATTGATAATCTGTTCGTCAAAGGAATAGAATCTCAGATAAATGTAAACATGCTTCTGCGCGTTTCTGCGCTTTTGTTTACTTTTTCGCGTTGCATTTACTACTTCACGGTTGCATTTACTTTTTCAACTAACCTGTTCAAAAATTTTTTATAATTTCCTATTGTCAAATGGCAAAAGCGGTGGTATAATCTCAAATGCTTCTGTACACGAGGTGCAGAAAATTGGGTTGTTGCGGAATTGTGTAATGGTAGCACGAATGACTCTGACTCATTTTGTCTGGGTTCGAATCCTAGTTCCGCAGCCAAGAGTCCAGATCATACTGGACTCTTTTTTTAATGATTTAAGGCGGCAGCCAACTGCCCGCTGCCATCAAAAAACCATTTTGCATGCAAAACGGATAACTGATATGTGTAAATCCACAATATTTCGTTTCACATAAAAAAGGGGTTTCATTTTATGAAAAAGGTGATATAATATCCACGCAACTACTTGTGCGGATTAATATAAATATACAATGGAGGTTTTACTAATTTTATGGCAAAAAAGGCAAGTAAAAAGTTAAGAGTGATTCCTTTGGGGGGATTATGTGAGATTGGAAAAAATTTAACTGTTTTTGAAACAGAAAACGATATTATCATCGTTGACTGCGGGGTTGCGTTTCCGGAGGACGATATGCCGGGCATTGACTCTGTAATACCGGATATCTCATATTTGATACAAAATAAAGATAAGATCAGAGCGATCTTTTTGACCCACGGCCACGAAGATCATATCGGAGCGCTCCCCTATTTTCTGAAAGATATTAATGTACCGATTTACGGCACAAAGCTGACGCTGGCGCTGGTCGAAAAAAAGCTGGAAGAGTTCAATCTGGTAGAAAGTACCCAGCTAAATGTAGTCAAGCACGGACAGCTTATTTTAAAGGGAGATTTTTGCGTTGAGTTCATTCGTACAAATCACAGCATTGCAGACGCCAGCGCTTTAGCAATTCTGACGCCTGTAGGAATTGTCATTCACACGGGAGACTTTAAGGTGGATTACACCCCCATCGACGGAGCGCCGATTGATCTTATGCGTTTTGCAGAGCTCGGGGAAAAAGGCGTCCTTATGCTGATGGCAGACAGCACCAATGCGGAGCGAAAGGGCTTTACCATGTCAGAGCGGACCGTAGGTGCAACATTTGACGAACTGTTTGCCAGAACAAAAGGCCGGATCATCGTCGCAACATTTTCCTCCAATATACACAGAGTCCAGCAGATTATCGACACCGCGGTAAAATTCAACAGAAAATGTGTAGTCTGCGGACGGAGCATGGTAAACGTAGTGGATGTGGCCTGCCAGATCGGATACATGAAGCATACGGAAAATACATTGATCGATATCGATGAAATTGAGAATTATCCGCCGGAAGAGATCGTCATTATCACTACCGGCAGCCAAGGTGAGCCCATGTCCGCACTCACCAGAATGGCAGTCTCTAACCACAGACAAATTGATATTATCAAAGGTGATACGGTCATCATTTCCGCCAGTCCGATTCCGGGCAACGAAAAGCCCATCAACAAAATGATTGATGAGCTGTTCAAAAGAGGTGCAAACGTCATCTACAAATCTCTTGCCGAGGTGCATGTATCCGGACACGCCTGTGAAGAGGAACTAAAACTCATGCAGGCAATTATAAAGCCGAAGTATTTCATGCCGGTGCACGGTGAATACAGACATTTGGTCCGCCATAAAAATTTAGCCGTCAGTATGGGAATGCCGGAAGAAAATGTATTTGTCATGGATAACGGCAGAGTGCTGGAATTTGACGGGGATAAGGTCAATACAGAAGAAATCGTTCCCTCCGGCAATATTCTGGTAGACGGCCTCGGCGTCGGTGATGTAGGCAATATTGTACTGCGCGACCGCCGGCATCTCTCGGAAGATGGGCTGATCATTGTCGTTATGTCCATTGACGCGGCCACAGGCAAGGTCTGTGCCGGACCGGACGTTATTTCAAGAGGCTTTGTCTATATGCGTGAATCGGAAGAAATGATTTCCCAAATCCGCGAGGTTACAAAAAAAGCCATTGAAAAATCGGATTATCCAGGAAAACGCCATGACTGGGTACTGAAAAAGACAAATATTCGGGATGCAATACACGAATACGTATATGAACAGACAAAAAGGAATCCCATGATTCTGCCGATTATTATGGAGATCCATGGCATGGCTTCGGAAGATATGGCCGAAATCATCCCCATTACGGATGACGACGAATAACAAAAAGCAAGGTAAAAGTGCAGTCTGCAGCCGACAGGTCCGCCCCTTAGGCGGGCCTGTTTGATTACATTTGCATTCCGTCCCGATATATCATATAATTTTACTGAAACAAGCCTTTATATTTGTCCACTGAAACCGTTTTCAGACCAGGAGCTGATAAAATCTTATGATTCTTACCATCGGAGTTGGCAACAGCCATATCGTGCTCGGAGGTTTTAATAAAGAAGCCCTCACCTTTACCGCCAGGCTTTCATCTGCAGCAATGACTGCAGACGAAATGGCGATACAGCTGAAAGCAGTTCTGGATATCCGCAGCGCAGCAATCTCAGCCGTCGAAGGCACGATTATCTCCTCCGTAGTACCTCCGATTACGGATAATATTGTAAAAGCACTCCTGCTCCTGCTGGGGAAAAAGCCGATTCTGGTAGGTCCCGGAATCAAAACCGGAATTAATATTTTAATTGATAATCCGGCGCAGCTGGGCAGCGACATTCTGGTTAACAGCGTCGCGGCCGCATGTCTCTATCCAAAACCGGTTATTGTCGCCGATATGGGAACCGCAACTACCCTGAGTGTGATCAATGATAAAAATTGTATGATCGGCGGCGCGATTCTGCCCGGCGTCGGCATATCGCTGCATGCACTCTCAACCAATACGGCGCAGCTTCCTCAAATCAATATCGAAGCACCAAAAAAGGCAATCGGAACCAACACGATTGATTGTATGAAATCCGGTATTGTCCTCGGCAATGCCAGTATGCTTGACGGCATGCTATCACGGTTTGAAGCAGAAATCGGAAAACCCTGCACGACCGTTGCTACAGGCGGATTTGCAGAAGAAATATGCAGACACACAAAACGGAAAATCTGCTACAATCCCCATTTGCTGCTGGAAGGCCTGTATGTACTCTATAAAAAGAACACGGGCGGTAAATAAAGCGGTCTTATGCAAGCATAATCTCTTTGACGGAAATGCGCTTGATCTTTTCCGCGTAGAAATACATGGTCCCCTCGTATAATACTGCAAAAGATACAAGTGAAAGCATCATTGCAGGAAAGTCAAAACCGTATTCCGGCACATTTTCAATCTCCCGAAAGACTATGGAAACCATAATTTTCAGCAAAATGTATTGATAGAAGCTTCCAACCAAAAAGCCGATATACGCAGCCGGCCGATAACCTCCCAGGATCGCCCGGCAACATGCGCCATGACTATAGCCGAACACGCGCATCATTGCAACGGTTTTTGTATGATCATGAATCACTGCTGTAACGGCCAGAAAAAGTGTCGTACAGGCCAGGATCAGACCGATTAAAATAATTATTACGGCCATCATCGGGCTGGCCAATTCATTCATGCCAAAAGACATCTGCGTCATAGAGGAAAAACAGAACGATGCAAAGGCAATAAAAAACACAAGCGTCTTTCTGCTGCTTAGCGTACTTCTCTTCAGCTCCTCCACAAACGGGCGTTCAGTATCCCGCCGCGCTTTCAGCCTCTTTACTTTGCCCGCTGCCTGCTGCCGCTCCTGCAGCAGCTCTAAAACAGGACGCTTCAGCTTTCGATAAGCGTAAATGATTGCAAGACCTGAGAAAAATGCCGCCGGCAGTAAAATCAAATACACGGCAAGCATAGGATGAAAATGTGCCGAAAATTCCGGAAGTATTTGATCTGCATTCTGTACAGCGTAAAAGGAAGGCATCAAAAGAAACGCACCGGAAAAGCCAAAGGCAGCACCAATCAAAACGCTGGAGCCGAATACCCAAAACCTTTTTGCGATATAAAAGGCTGAATATCCGATTGCTTTCAAGATACCGAGCTCCTTTTTATGCACATCGATATCATGTTTTATATAAAACAGCAGCATGATGACAGATGTAGCCAACAGACAGCCGCCGCTGACTGCACTGACAATTCTGCCTGTGGAAACCTGCGCCTGATAATACAGCATGGCGTTCTCTGTGACCACTTTATCGCGGATCGCGGCAATATCTATATTATAATTCAAAAACAGCGTACAAACAAATACCGCGCAGCAGACAATAATCATAATTCCTATCAGCTTTGCCGTGTCTTTGATTCCTACGATCATACCGTTACCATCCGATCTCATAAGCGCTTTTCCGTGACGGATTCACGCAGATATCCGTAATCTTACCGCTGTTCATTTTAACAACGGTATTGGCCATGTCTGCAATATTCTGGTTATGCGTTACCATCACAGCAGTAAAATGATACTCCTTTTGCAGCCGGCAAATATAATCGAGCACCTGCCGGCCGGTTTGCTCATCTAAAGCACCGGTCGGCTCGTCAAGGAATAATATCTTTGGTTTTTTCGCCAAGGCTCTGGCTACAGAAACCCTTTGCTGCTCACCGCCGCTTAATTCACTTGGATACTTGTGCAGCTTATCATGCAGCCCGACCGCTTCAATAATCGCTCTGTAATCGCGGTTTTCTGCCAGATCCGCACCCATTTTAACATTCTTCTCAACGTTCATGTGCGCGAGGAGATAATACTGCTGAAAGACAAAACCGATATTATGTTTCCGGAAGTCTGTCAGAGCAGCCTCGGAGAGCTTTGTAATGTCATGCATATCATATAGAATCTGCCCGCTGTCCGGACGCTCAAGTCCTGAAAGGATATTTAAAAGCGTAGACTTTCCGGAACCCGAGGCGCCTAAAACCACCATAAAATCGCCATCGTGTATTTTCAGATCAATCCCCCTTAACACCGGATACGCATTTTTCCCGCCATATGATTTTGTAATATTACAAGCCTCGATCATTTTATCTGCCCGCCTTTATTTCTTTCAGCTGTCCCGTAAAAATTTCCGTCAGCATTTCCGAAATCGTCACTTTGCTGAAGCTGCACATTTTTGTTGCGCATAATACTGCAAGGCCATGGGTATAGACCCATAAATGCCTGTACAGCCGGTCTGTTTCTGTATCATCTAATGCGTAGGCCTGCTGGAGCGCACTGCGTATCTGTGTATAATTTTCTTCAATAAGGGGCAGCACTTCTTTCACATCCGGACTGCCCGTTTGCTCGGTCATAACGCCCGTTTGCTCGGTCATAAATAAAAGCTGAAATAACTTTGCCTCTTTGGAAGCAAACTCAATATACTGCATTCCAACGCCTTTAAACGCAGGCACCTGCGCCAAACCCGTCTGCACATATTTTTTGTAGCATGCTTTCGCAGCCTTGATTACTTCCTGCTGTACCTCTTCCATGCTTTTAAATACCGTAAAAATCGGCCTTGCCGAGCTGGCGAGCTTTGTCCCCAGCGCTCTGGCGGTCAGGGCGGAGAATCCGTCCGCTCTAACAATGCCCAATGCGGCAGACACAATCTCCTCTTTTGTAAATTTCGCTTTCGGCGGCATATCAAAGTCTCCCTTTTTCTAAAACAACAGATTTAAAACATTTGTTTTAAATCTGTTGTTTTATTATACGCCTGTTCCGAAAAAATGCAAGTACGCTGTACAAAAAAAGACGGCAGTTATATATGCCGTCTTCTTTATACAGGTTATGTGCATTTGTGTCTTTTATCCGCGTCCCTTAGAACGAAAATATCCGCCGATACCTTCACATAGCGCAGTACCGATCACAAGACAAGCCGCCGCCTCAATCAGTCCGTTTACGCCAACCAGCCCCGCTAAAAATGCAAGCACCGATTTTCCGCCCTGCATATTTAAAATATATTCCGTACGGCCAAACAGCAAAATCAGCCCGGTCATAAAAAATAACGTATTCAGCAGTGCGCCGCTGAGACTTGATACCGCGTACGAGACATGCCGCATCGCGGTTTTCTGTTTAGGAAAGCTTCTGAAAATCACGCCCGCAAGGAGTCCCATCAAAATGCGCGGAACGATACAAAGGACTGCCGTCAAATACGGATTGACGGAAAGCAGCGCCGCACCGAACGGACTCGGAACAGCACCGACACCTACGCATTGCAGAAAGCTGGTCAGCCCGAATATGCCGCCTAAAAAGGCGCCGGCTTTAGGCCCTAAAAAGATCGCGCCGATTACCACCGGAATCTGCAGAAATGTGATTTCGACAACGCCGGCCTTCAAATACCCGATGGGCGTAAAGGTCAGCAATGCGATAATCGCCACAAGTACGGCCAGCTGTACCATCTTGTGGACATCCGAAAATAAACCGTTCTTTCTCTTCATATGAAATTACCTCCTGCTGTTGTTCTGTAAAGATACAACGCAAAATTATTTTTCAGCACCGAGCCTGATGGTTCGATGTCTTTGGCTATCTTATCACGACGCAGTCCGGTATGCAAGCGGAAAATGTAAAAACAGTCCTCGGCCCTTTCCATTCCTTTTCTGCCGCAGCCGCTATGCACACGGGACAGGGCCTGCTGCATAATTTATCTACGGAGGCATTTCTGATCCTTCCAGTTCCGCTTTGTTGCAGAGTCCGAAAGGAAATCGCAGATATTGCCGGCTGCTG
>USLW01000055.1 GCA_900555605.1 uncultured Clostridium sp.
CCGTTCAACCTCTCAGTTCGGCTACTGATCGTCGACTTGGTGAGCCGTTACCCCACCAACTATCTAATCAGACGCGGGCCCCTCCTTCACCGGATTTCTCCTTTGACCGATCCATGATGCCATGGTCCGGTGTTATGCGGTATTAGCACAAGTTTCCCTGTGTTATCCCCCTGTAAAGGGCAGGTTGCCCACGCGTTACTCACCCGTCCGCCGCTAAGCAATTCATATTCCGTCCGAAAACTTCCTATGAATCCCTCCGCTCGACTTGCATGTGTTAGGCACGCCGCCAGCGTTCGTCCTGAGCCAGGATCAAACTCTCAGATTCATTTTTAAAAGCTCCGGTTTCCCTTCGCTTCTTTTCTCAATCTTCAGAGCTGATTCGCTCATTTCCGCACCAACTTCGTTGGCGCTGGCTTTTTGTTACTCAAATTTCATTCACGAGTTACATGTTTGTTTGTCTTGATTTTTCTTCAAGACGGTGTACGCTGTTTACTTTTCTAAGTCCGTTTTTGCTCTCTCTTCCCGGGGATTATGTCCCCCGTTTTTGGGACAGCTTTAAGAGTATAGCACTCTGCTTCTTCTCTGTCAACACCCTTTTTAAATTTTTTTCTTCTCCCCTTTTTTCCCTCTCTTTTCTCCTTTTTTGCTCCTTCTGCTTCCCATTCCAGTCTTTTCCGGTAAACTATTTTAAAAATAATCTCCTGCCGCGGATCTCCTGCCCAAAAAGGACGTACCGCAGAAAATAAAAAAGAAGGCAGCCATGAACATCCGGAATCCGGAAATTCAGAAGCTGCCGTTACAAATCACAGTACTGGTTTTTCATCTGTGCTTCAGGTATTTGAATACCTCTTTCAGCTTCGGCGGTTTGCCGTACATCAGGACGCCCACGCGGTAGATCCGTGCAGACAGGTATCCGATGCCGACAGTGGAAGCGACTAAAATTGCAATTGATACGGCAATCTGGATTGCAGATACCGCACCCATACAGATTCTGACAAACATGACCATAGGCGTAAAGAACGGAATAAATGAGGTAACTGTCATCAGCGTGCTGTTGGCATCCGTGCTCATCCCGACGTAGGATAAAAGAAACGCAGCCACAAACAGCAGAATGATCGGCATGCTGGCCGTATTCATTTCCTCAATCCGGCTGACTGTAGATCCAAGGGCGCCGAACATAAATGCATAAAGCAGAAAACCAAGGATAAAAAATACAAATGTATAAACAATAATCTCCGACGGCATATTGACAAGCTGCGAGAGCAGCTCCACATCCTTCAGTGATTGTGGGTTTAACTGGAAAAACCCGGCGGCAGCAGCTACAAATACGGCAATCTGCGTCAGACCCGCGCAGCCGACCCCCAATACTTTTCCGAACATCAGGTTGGCAGGCTTTGCCGTTGTAATCAACAGCTCCATCGCACGGGAGCTCTTCTCGGTTGCCACAGAGTTTGCGATCATCTGCCCATAAAGCAAAATGGCCATATACAGCAGAAACATCAGTACATATGTATAAAGGTAGGATGAAAAAAAGCCTTTTCCGGTTTCTACAATCTCCGCCTGAATCAGATTCGCCGCCTGCAGCAGCGTCTGCGCCTCTTCCGCCGTTGCGCCGTGCCTGACCAGCAAATCTTCATAATATTGCTGTTTCAGAACCTCGCCTGCAGCAGCGGAAAGCGTGTCCGTAAATCCATAGCTTTCCACAATATACGTATACTGCAGCGGACCCGATATCAGAATCGCCGCCTCCAGTTCTCCGGAATCAATCTGCTCTTTGATTGCCGCTTCATCATAATCCGCGCGCATCTGATACTGATAGCCCGGAATCATCCGTGCAAAAATTTCCGTATATCTGCCGCTGCTCTCCGGATTCCGGTCTATAATTGCAACGGTGCCGCGGCTTCCGTTCTCTGTTCCGCTTTCATCGTCACTTTCAAAATACGCAAGAATACGCGGCAGGGACAGAAGAACTCCCAGCAAAATTACCACCAGCAGCGTAATGCCAATATAAATTTTATTTTTTACTACGCCTTTATACTCATACCGAAATATCGTAAAAAACTGCCTCATTTCAACACCCTTCCTTTCACGCCCGCCCGATCACGCGGCAATCAGACGTTTCCGTCTGTCAGATCCTGTCTGCCGGCCACTGAAATAAAAATCTCTTCCAGCGAAGGCTCCGCAACTTCAAAGCAGGAAAATGTGATATGCTGCGCAAGCATATCCTGCAGAAGCAGGTCTTTCATTTCCGGCGCTGTCAGTTCAACCAGAAAAATGTCCCCCTTTGCGGAGTAGGAACGAACACGGGCAGCCATATCCGGCGCACGCAGCAGCTCTGTGAAAACAGCCGGATCCTGATCCGGTATGATCCTAAGCTGATTGCGCGGATACCCCCGCTTGATCTCTCTGAGCGCCCCCTGGAGCGCAATCACGCCTTGGTTCAGGATGAGTATATCATCACAGAACGCTTCAACATATGCCATTTGATGGCTGGAAAACAGGACGATCTTATTTTGATGGGTAAGATCCTCCACAATCCGCTTCAGGATCTTCGCGTTAACCGGATCCAAGCCGCTGAAAGGCTCATCCAAGATGATAATATCCGGTTCATCCACCATCGTGAGGGCCAGCTGAATTTTCTGCTGATTTCCCTTTGAAAGCGTATCCAGCTTTTTGTCGTAATATGCCTCCAGCTCCACCTGCTTCAGCCAATATTTTACCGAGGCCTCTGCCTCCGCGGGCCGCATTCCCCGCAAGCACGCAAAATATACCATCTGTTCTCCGATTTTCTTTTTCGGATAGAGTCCGCGTTCTTCCGGAAGATAACCGATCTTTGCCGCGGATTTCGCGACAGGCCTTTCGTCAATCAGAACTTCTCCCCGATCCGGCTGAAAGAAATCCATCACAATCCGAATCGTAGTCGTTTTTCCTGCACCATTACGGCCAAGCAGGCCGACTGCCCGTCCGCTCCGGGCAGTGAAACGAATCCCTTTCAGAACTTCCTTTTCCCCAAACGATTTATAAATATCCGTAACCTTCAGTTCCAAGAAAACACCCCCTGCATAAAGTGTGTGTCCGAATTTATTCAAACACACCGATAAAATCATTATATCGGCTTACCTTCTTCTGCGCAATATCACAAATCCGGATTATTTTCGGCAGAAATTTTTCCGCAAAACGAATTCCCTTTGCATCATATATCCGATTTCGCTATAATCATTTTGCTATGAAATCATCGGATTGGACGGAAGCAGATGGAGCAGCAGACGAGTCAGCAGATAGAACAGCAGAAATTTCGGCAGATATGCCGAAACGCCGTGTTGGAGGAGCACATAAAAAACGGAATCGGAACCTTAGGTGAAAAAACGCTGCATATGGTTTTAAAAAATTATTTTGAACCGGATATCTCTAAACAGGAGATCAGAGTCGGCGCGTATATTGCGGATATTGTGAACGAAACCGGGATTATTGAGATTCAGACACAAGGGTTTGATAAGCTCCGCAAAAAGCTTGCGGCATTTCTTCCGTTATTTCCGGTTACGGTGGTTTATCCGATTCCTGCGGTAAAATGGCTGATCTGGATTGACCCGGAAACCGGAGAAACCACAAAGCGGCGGAAAAGTCCCCGAACCGGAAGACCATATGATGCATTTTATGAATTATACAAGATTAAATTTCTGCTGAACCGGCCGAATCTCCGCTTCTGTCTGGCAATGATCGAAATGGAGGAATACCGGTTTCTCAACGGCTGGAGCCAAAACAAAAAGAAGGGCGCCTCTCGTTATGAAAGAATTCCCCTCAATTTACTGGATCTCATTCAGATACCGGATACAAGCGGCTATCTGCGCCTGATTCCGGAAACGCTCCCGGAAACCTTCACTTCCGCAGATTTCAAAAAAGCCAGCGGCTTATATCTGTCCGGGGCTCGGACAGCACTTCACGTGCTGAACTATCTCGGCACCGTTACGCGCACTGCCAAACGCGGCAATGCATATTTATACCAGCGCAGGATACCGGAAGACATTACAGATACTTAATTTCCACACCGCCGAACGCACCGGAAATCGCCACCGTAAGCACACCGTTCCCCACACTTTCAGACGGTAATCCGCCCCTGTGTTTGTGATCGGAGCCGCCGAAAACAATGAAGCCCTGGGTTTCCACGTTTGTTCCCTCCGGCACCAGAATATCCACGCCTCCGAAAACCGCGGTTGCGGAAACATACGCGCCGGCCGGATCAATGGCGGTTCCGGTTAAATCCAGCGTGGAAGCGCCGAATACCGCGGTAACCTTTCCGCCTTGAAACGTATCCGACTGCACCCGTTCTCTGCTTTCCGAAAAAGTGCTGCGCACGCATACCCTGGAAGCATTCGTATTCCGGACCGCCCCGCCCGCGGATCCTCTTCTATATTTTTTACGCGGTGGCGTGAGTATAGAAACACCCAATGCCACCAGCAGCACAGGAATCATGATTTTACCTACGGATACATCAAATACGCCTAAATTCTGCAGCGTCCAATAGACCCCGATGGCCAAAAACACAACCCCCATAAAGCGCACATTGCTGTCAATCAGCCATGTCAATCCCAGCACTGCAAGAACCAACGGCAGAAAATCCGTCCAGCTGATATTGTCCGCCCACGGAATCACCCCGAAAACAGATAGCAGGCAAACAATGCCCACAAGGACAAATAAAAAACCCCAGATTATTTTACTGATACTCACTGTTATCTTCCTCCCTCTTTATACATACGGCTGCCCGCAAATACCTGCACAGGCAGAGTTTACGGCGCCTTCGGGCAGCGCAGCGTAATTAAAGCCACCTCCGGGGTGTTATACAGCCGGAAACGAAAAACGCCGTCAGCGCCCAGCCCCGAAGAAATAAAATTCAATCTGCCCTGCGCGCTGTGCAGGCCATACGCGTACTGCTCCTGCGGGAACAGGCCCTTCCCGTCAACATGGACGGCGCCCAGTAAGGGCAGACGGAATTGGCCGCCATGGGTATGCCCGGAAACAGACGCATCATAATCCACCTCTTTCAGGGATTTTTCATTGACATGCTTCAGCCTTTTATCCACATCATACTGGATGGGCCTGTGGGTAACACAGATGCTGAAATACTTATCAGAATCAAACTCCACGGCATCAAACGCTTTTTCATAATAGGTGACGCCGGTCAGATAAAGATACTGACCGTCCTTTTCAATCCGCTGGATCGGGTAAACAAATTCTGCCCCGCGCTCCTCCATCAAAAGCATAAGCTCCGTCTTTTCTTTGGGGGTTATGCACATATTCCAATCATCGTCCAAGTCGTCCGCATTTTCGGGAAGATAGTCCGATTCACCTAAAATATAATAGACCGGAACCTCTTTCCGCAAGCCGTCCAGGACGTCGAGGATCACCCAATAATCATCGGAGGAAGGATCGCTGAGATAATCGCCGGTCAGCAGAATCATATCATAGTCCAGTCCGTTAATCAGAGACAGAAGCCGCTCCTGCATATTGCCGAACGTTTTACCGTGAAAATCAGTAAGCTGCAGAATCGTATAGCCGTCAAACGCTTCCGGTATCTGGGCGTGTGTCATGGTGACCCGGTGCACGGAGATTCGGTTGTTATCACGGGCAATCAAAAAAATGAGAAGTATCAGCAGAAGTAAAACAGAACCGCTGATCCAAAGCCACTTGTAATTTTTTTTCGGCTGAGGGATCACCCGGAAGGCCTGCTTTTTATTCCGTTTTTCTCTCTTTCTCTCCGCCCGTATCACGCGCGCAGGCATTTTCCCGGCCCTTTTTTCAAACATAACCTCATGCTCCCGTATCCGTGCAGTCTTCATAATCCGGATATCTTTATATAAGTATACCATAGGGGCTTCCGTTATGCAAAATGTGTTTGGACCCGCACAAACGCAGCGGTCCCCGGATATTCAGACGGGGACCGCTTTTTTCAAATTCAAATAAAGGGATCAGCTCGGTTTTTTAGAAAAGCGACAGCTGGTTGCTTTCCGACCACCCGGCCAGGCAGCCCTCCTCCCGCAGCGTCTCCACCACATTTTTATTGATACCAGCAGAAATTTTCAGGTCCTCTACCGACATAAACTCTCCCACCCGTTCCCGTGCGCGCACAATATTTTCAGCGGCAGTAACGCCAAGCCCCTGAAGTGCGCACAGCGGCGGCCGGATCGCATCGTCCTCAGGCAAAAAACGCTTTGCATCTGATTTATAAATATCAACCGGCAGGAAACGAAGCCCCCGGGCATACATCTCCACCAGCTGCTCATATATAATCGCCTGATCCTCTTCCTTTGCAGTTCGCTCTCCTCCGGAGGCCTCTCCGCCTTCAGCGCTGTCCAGCAGCCCCATCACCGCCATTTTACCGTAAACCTTATCAAGGCCGTGGATCATGCCGGCGGCATCAAAATCATCCACCTTCATCGTAAAACGCGCAGAATAGTATTCTTTCGGATAATAAACCTTAAACCAGGCTACCCGCAGGGACAGAACCACATAAGCCACCGCATGTGCCTTGGGAAACATATACTGGATCTTTTTACAGGACTCAATGTACCAATCCGGTACATCATGCTCGCCCATATCGATTTCCCATTCCTTTTTCAGTCCCTTGCCTTTCCGCACAGACTCCATGATGGTAAATGCCGTTTTTTTCTCCAGGCCTTTATTGATCAGATACAGCATAATATCGTCACGGCAGCAAATGGCTTCCGACAGAGTACAGGTTCCTTCGCGGATCAGCTTCTGCGCGTTGCCGGACCACACATCCGTACCATGGGAGAGTCCGGAAATCCGAACCAGCTCGGAAATAGAAGAAGGTCTCGTCTCCAGCAGCATCTGCTTTACGAAAAAGGTACCGAATTCCGGAATGCCCAGAGTTCCCACCGGAATGTCAATTTTCAGCAGGCTCGGATCCATATGCAGCGCCTCCGGGCCATTGAACAGAGAGAGCACCTTTTCATCATCCAGATTGATTTTCAGGCTGTCCACTCCGGTATAGTCCTCCAGCAGCCGGAGAATCGCAGGACCATCATGGCCTAAAATGTCAAGCTTAAGGATGTTGTCGTGCAGAAAATGATAGTCAAAATGGGTGGTAATGATGGAGGAGTCCGCGGCATCTGCCGGATGCTGGATCGGCGTAAAATCAAAAATCTCCTTGTCCCGCGGAATGACCATAATGCCGCCGGGGTGCTGGCCGGTGGTCCGCTTGACACCGATAAACCCGCTGGCCAAACGGTTAATTTCAGCCTCTGAGGCATGCTTATTCCGTTCCTCTAAATATTTCAGGACATAGCCTCTGGCTGTTTTTTCCGCCAATCCGGAGATCGTTCCCGCTCGGAACACGTAGTCGGCACCGAAAAGCACTTCCGTGTATTTATGTGCATTGGGCTGATCGTCCGAGGCAAAGTTCAGGTCAATATCCGGTACCTTATCTCCCTTAAAGCCGAGAAAGGTCTCGAACGGGATATCATAGCCGTCCCTGCGCAGCTTGTTTCCACATACCGGACAATCCTTTTCCGGCATATCAAAACCGCAGTCATACCCCTCGCCCTCATGAAACTCAGAATAAAGACACTGTTCGCATCGATAGTGGGCCGGCAGTGAATTTACTTCCGTAATACTGGACATATAAGCAGCCAGAGAGGACCCGACGGAGCCGCGGGACCCCACCTGATATCCATTCCGCGCGGACTCCGCCACCAGCTCCCGCGCCGTGATATACATGATAGAATATCCGTTGCTGATAATGGAGTGCAGCTCACGTTCCAAACGGCTCTCCACGATTTCCGGCAGTGGTTCGCCGTATATCTGCCGCGCCTTTTCATAAGCACATACCCGCAGCTTGTCATCCGATCCCTCTATCACCGGCGGATAGAAGCCGTCTGGCACAGGCCGAAAGCGCTCGATGGAATCCGCGATCCGGTTTGGATTCTCAACCACCACCTCGTAAGCCCGGTCTCCTAAATACGTAAATTCCGACAGCATTTCTTCAGTTGTACGCAGGTACAGAGGCGGCTGGGAATCCGCATCCCGATACCCCTGGCCGGCCTGCATGACACAGCGGTAAATATCATCCTCAGGGTTCAAAAAATGGACGTCACAGGTGGCAACCACCGGTTTGTTCAATTGATCGCCTAATGATAAAATATGCCGGTTGATGTTTTCAATATCCGTCAGGCTGTTCACAACGCCGCCCCGTACCAGATACATATTGTTCGCAGAGGGCTGAATCTCCAGATAATCATAAAAAGACGCAAGCTCCAGCAGACGCTGTTCGGGTTCCCCGTTCAGCACCGCGTCGAAAAGCTCGCCCTCGGAGCAGGCACTGCCTATGATCAGGCCCTCTCTGTATTTCTCCAGTTCAAACCGCGGGATCCGCGGCTTTTTATAAAAATAGTTCAGATTCGAATAAGAAATCAGCTTGTACATATTTTTCAGGCCCACCAGATCTTTGGCAAGTAAAATGATATGCCAAGTCGGAAGTTTTTTCGCCTGCTCATCCGTCATGTCCGGCGTTCGGTCACATAGATAGCCCTCCACGCCGTATAATATTTTAAGATCGGATTTGGATTTTTGTACAGCTTTAAAAATATCCGGATACGCCTGTACAATCCCGTGATCCGTAATCGCAAGTGCAGAATGTCCCCACTCCACTACCTGCCGGATCAGTTCATCCGGTTTTGTCAGCCCGTCCAAGGCGCTCATATTTGTGTGCAGGTGAAGCTCTACCCGTTTCCGTTCCGCGTGATCCATCCGCTTCTCCGGCTGATAATCTACGATGCTGCGCGCCATGATGGTCAGTTCGCGGGTATATTTATCCTGCTGTGCCTCTCCGTATACCTGGATATGCAGATTGTCGTTTTTTTCAAAATATTTTGTGACAAAAGGCAAATCCTCTTTATCAAAAAAGAACTTTGCCGTAATCGAATAGGTGCTGTCCGTCATTTCGATCATGGCAATCATGGCTCCGCTGGGAATTGCCTTTGTCTCAAAGCGGAAAACCTTTCCGCGGACTGCCACGTTGCCGGAATCCATGGTAATGTCCTTCATCTTTGTAATCGGATCGTTGATCTCCTTCCCCATGAGGATCGTATTGCCGTTTTTATCCTTCGGCAGGGGCGCATCCCCCTCGGGTGTCAATCTCCGGCGCTTGCGCGTTCCCTTGGAAAAGCCGCCCTGGGAGGCAGCCTGCCGTTGATATCCGGAAAAGTCGTTTCCGCCGTCATTCCAGCCGCCGTTTTTCCCGTTTCCCGCCATCTTTTTGCTCTCATTCTGCGCCCGTTCGTAATCCGCCGCTCGAAACGGCACAATCACCACATCTTCTTTTTCTGATTCTGTTTCGCCGCTCTGCGGGCGGCCCGCCGCTGCGCCGTCGCGGAATACAATCGGCATATCATAGCCCCAAACGGTTTTCATATATGTACGGACCAGCAGATCTGCCTTCCGCCCGACCAAAAGGAGTCCGGC
>USLW01000056.1 GCA_900555605.1 uncultured Clostridium sp.
AAATCCCATACAATAAGGAAGTAATCCACGTAACCCATGCTTTTGATAACGCCCAATTCATAATTCAGGCGCTCCACAAGAGCTGGATCCGG
Organism: uncultured Clostridium sp.; assembly: GCA_900555605.1. GTDB lineage: Bacteria > Bacillota > Clostridia > UBA1212 > UBA1255 > UMGS1851. The sequence continues at coordinate 93 of USLW01000056.1, forward strand.
GTCTTCTCCATATCGTCTTTTCAGTCCGTCAAAACAGAGCTTATTCAAATATTCCCATGAGGTAAATCCTTCCGGCACATCGAATTTCGGAAGTTTTGTGACACCAAATTCGATCTCCACATTGCAGCGCTCCGCAATCCGGACCGTATTCTGAACGGCTTCCGGACAGCTGGCAAACAGCGCCTCCATCTCTTCCGGCGTGCGCAGATATACCTGGTCCGTGTTAAAATGCATCCGGTCCGGATCGTGATAACGCTTCCCCATCTGTACGCACATCAGGATATCCTGTGCCCGGGAGTCCTCCCGGTTGATAAAATGTACGTCATTGGTTGCAACCAGCGGAATTCCCGTTTCATCTGACAGCTTGATCAGGGCGCGATTCACGCGGATCTGGTCTTCCAGGCCATTGCTCTGCAGCTCCAAATAATAATTCTCTGCGCCGAAGATTCCGCGGAACCGCAGCGCCAGCTCTTTTGCGCCCGCATAATCTTCTTTCAGAAGCAGCTGCGGAAGATCGCCGCCTAAGCATGCACTGCAGCATATAATGCCTTTTGCATATTGAGAAAGCAGATCTAAATCCACCCGGGGTTTATAATAATACCCTTCGGTAAAAGCCCGGGATACAATTTTTACGAGATTATGATAACCCTCTTCATTTTCGGCAAGCAGCAGCAAATGGCCGCTGTCTCCGTCAAGATTCGCGGTTTTGTCGAACCTGGTCCGTTTTGCAGTATAGACCTCACATCCGAAAATGGGCTTGATATTTTCTTTCTTACATGCCTCATAAAAATCAATTACCCCAAACATGACGCCATGGTCCGTAATCGCAACCGCATCCATGCCTCTTTCCGCACAAGCCTTTGCCAGCGCCTGAATTCTGCATGCACCATCCAGAAGACTGTATTCCGTGTGCACATGGAGATGAACAAATCGGGATGTGATTTCTCCCATCGGTCTTTCTGCCTCCTTAATATTTTCGGCGCTCTCCGCAGGAAAGCGGTTTATGAATATTTTATAATTTCTGTAATTTTCCGCATAACCTTTTCTTTCACACCGGCCGCCCGTTCCGCCGCCTCCATGCGGGATTTTCCTTCGGCGCCAAAATAAATTTTGATTTTCGGCTCTGTTCCGGACGGTCTGACGCAGAACCATGCACGCGGTAATTCATAATACAGCACATTCGCTTTCGGTAGTCCGACAGCCTGTTCCTGCAAAAGCCGCCCCTCGTCATCATACGCATATGCCACATCATTTTCGATATCCTGAAAGATCACGATATTTTCAGGAATTGCCGCTGCCTTTTCTCTGCGCAGCGTCTCCATGACCTGCTGCATTTTCACGCGGCCGATTTCACCCTTTAGATTTACCGATACCTGCATTTCATAAGAATATCCATATTTCTGATAAATCTCCTCCAGGCCGTCAAACAGGGACATATTTCGCTTTGCATATTTTGCCGCCGCTTCTGCCAGCAAAGCGCAGGAAGCAACCGCATCTTTATCTCGGGCATAAATTCCGGCCAGATAACCGTAGCTTTCCTCAAATCCGAAAAGAAAATGCTCATCGCCCTGCTCTTCCCGTAAGACAATCTGTTCTCCGATGTATTTAAAGCCTGTAAGAACATCCGTATATGCGATTCCGTTTGCTTCACAAATTCTGCGGGCAAGCCGTGTAGACACAATGGTAGAAACAACAAACGGGTTTTCTGGCAGTGTTCCGTACTCTTTCCGGCCCGTAATGATATGCTCCAATAAAATGGCTCCGATTTGATTCCCGTTCAGCATCTCATATTCACCGCTCTGATTGATTGCATAAGCACCGGTTCGGTCCGCATCCGGGTCTGTAGCCAGAATCAAATCCGCCCCGGTTTCTTTTGCTGTCTGAATCGCCAGTTCAAACGCACCTGGGTCTTCCGGATTCGGTACACGGACAGTAGGAAAATCACCATCCGGAAGCATCTGAGAGGCTACATAAGAAACCTGCCGGAATCCGACTGACTCCAAAAGCGGCGGTACCCATTTCCCGCCTGCGCCATGCAGCGGCGTATAAACGATTTTGAGGCCCGCCGCATTTCTGTGCAGCAGGTCGCGGTTGACAAAAACCTTCTTTACTTCTTTATAGTAGGAGTTACGGACAGATTCATCTACAGGTTTAATTTTTCCCCGCATGGAAAAATACGTATAATCAAAACCTGCCAACTTCGTATAATCCGTCATCTGCTGAAGTGCGGCAACAATTGCTTCACAGTTCTGCGGTGACAGCTGAGCTCCGTCACTGCCGTAAACCTTATAGCCATTATATTCCTTAGGATTATGGCTGGCGGTAATCATAATTCCTGCCGCACAACGCAGCTTTCTTACAGAAAAGGATAAAACAGGAACCGGACAGATATCCGGATGAAGATAGACTTTTATTCCGTGTCCGGCGAAAACAGAAGCCGCTTCCTGCGCAAATTCTTTCGAATAATGGCGGCTGTCATATCCGATTACAACGCCCTGTCCCCCGGTATTCTCCTGCAGCAGGCATTTGGCAATCGCGTAACTGACTTTCCTAACAACATAAATATTGATTCGGTTTGTCCCCGCTCCCATCAGTCCCCGGATTCCCGCAGTACCAAACTCCAGCTCTTTATAAAAGCGGTCCCGGATTTCGTTTTCGTCGGACTCGATGCGCATTAATTCCATGCGCGTATTTTTATCAAAATAAAATCTTGTACTCCATTCCGCGTAAGCCCGTTCAATTTGCTGATCCATATAAAAAGCTCCTTTCTCTTATCAAGCCAAAATTTTCATGATCTGCCGGATTCCGCGGCTTTCATAGATAAAAATACCACGGTGACACCCAGCAGTACGACCGCCACAACCGCTGCCAAAATATAAATTTTCATCTCACTGTTGTTGCCGGTTAAAAAGCCCGGCGCCGGCGTAACTTCGGTGCTCACCTTCTCAAAATATATGATGTCCGAATCAAACACATTCGCCAGGGAAAGAGATAATCCCGATTCCATCAGCGCAGCGCCCGTGATATGGAGTAGGTAATTTTCATTGTCCTGACTCCGGACTCGATACGTCACATTTGGATCTAAACCGATTAATTTGACGATCTCCGTATCTCGTTCCGATTCAGGACGAAATACAAACAAAATTCCGCGGGCATTTTCCGAATCATAATACGCGCAGCCATCCCACCCGCCGCCGTCCGGTTCCGGCAGGACATGATACAGGGCCGCATTCTGAATATACGGCTGAATCACCGTTTGGTAAAGCTGCAGTTCGTCTTTAATTACGCTGGCATAACCGGCTGTGCTGCCGGCCACTTCCTTTACATTTCCCATCATGCAGCTGCGCATTGCATACAGTGGCGCATCCTGCGTAGTTCCCGCCGATAGGCTCTCATAAGAACAGGAAATTTGCGTACTTGGATAAAAATAAGAGAGCTGATAAAAATACTTCCGGAGTTCCAGCGCGCTTTGCTTCTGTCCTACGGCCTGCGTACAGTCAAATAAAGCAGCAGGTGCATGAAATGACAGCCACTGTTTTAGCAGCAGGCTGCCGTTTTCTTTGCTTCCGGAATATGTGCCGAAAAAAATTCCGGGCGCCTGAATCGTATCCTTTGCCGGAACCGTAAGCTCCGGCGGTTTCTGTGCGCCGATAGGATTATACGCTTTTTCATATCCCCAAAACAGGCCGTGCCGGTGATTTTCTTCGGATTCCGCCGTCCGTGCTTTCTCCCGATCAGCAAAAACCATATAGAATTTTCGGTCTTGATGAAATGCATTGGAAGCCGTGCTGCTGCCATCTAAGATTTGTTCTGAGAGAACAGACGGCACCGGATCTGAAAACACAGTTACGCCTGTAGAAGAAAGATTTGTGATTGCAATATAATGATATAAAACATGCATCGATTGATAAATCTGCCATGAAGAAACCATACGCAGCGTTCCATCCTCGCTCTCAAACAAGAGTACAAGCGTACGTTCATCCTCGTTTCCATACTGATTCACCGAATCAAAACGCCAGGTAATTTCATGAATTGCCGAATCCTCCGCGTTTTGATAATAAATGGGAGAAAAAAGAACTTGCTCTTCCGTAATCCACTCAAAGGCAGCATTTTTGTCTCTTAAAGAACGCAGTACGGCCCTGCCGTTTACCGAAGCAACCGTAGCCGATAGGTCTGCACTGTCAATCACCCATTCCTGTTCAGCCGGCACAGACGGCGTAGAAGATGGTCCTGCGGAGGGCGAAGCAGTTACAGTTACGGCAGTCTCCGCGGCAGGAGCAGAACTTTTGGTTTCAGAATACGCAGAAAGCATGCGCGGACCCGCCCAGGCATACAGCAATACGGCACAGGTCAATACGATACTAAAAATCAGTTTTCCCGCCCTTTTCATTCGGTCCCTCCGACTCTCACTCATACTCAGACCTGAATAGTATATAACAAATTCCTAAATAATTCAAATCAGATCATCAAAAAAAGGGACACGATATCCGTATCCCTTTCAAATCCAATTATAACAGCGCGCCTTGTGATGCTTATTCTTCTCCGCCTGCCAATACGGTTACCTCCACCGTAAAATGATGTCCGCCGGTAATAGAAACCGTTACCGTTGTGCTGCCAACGCTTCTGGCAGACAGCACCCCGGTTCCGTCGACACGGACAATACTGTCATCTGCCACCTCATAGGTGACCTCATATTTTTCCTTCGGCACCTTAGGCGGATAGTTCGGATGATCTGCGGTTCTATCATTATAGGCTTCTCCCCATGTCTCGTCTTCAAATACCACAAATCCGCGGATCTGGATTCTGTGCTTTGCCCCATAGGTCTTATTTCTGTAAAGCGTAATCTTCTCTTCCACAGGGGTAAAGGACACAATCTCCGGCGTATCCATGCCGATCTCAAAATCCGCCTCGCGTACATAAACCTTAAATACAACCTGGAGCCCTTCATAATGAATCGTAACATTCGTTTTTCCAACAGCCTTTGCTTTAATCGTCAGGCCGTCAAATTCAATGATACTGGTATCATAATCCGTAAACTTAACTTTGGAGGCATCCGTGATTTTATGACTCTGCAGGCGGGTATCATACCAATATGCAGGAAGTTCGTAAGTTCCATCGGAAATCTTGAATTCTACTTTCTGCGGAAGCGTTCCTACCGCTACAGGCCAAAGCGCATCTTCAGAAGGAATCTCCCAGAAATAGTCTGTACGAAGGGTACCTTTTCCGCCTTTGTCCGTATTCTGCAGTTCCCCCTCATAAGCGGTAATTTTAACATTCTGGAATCGCGTTGCCCATTTTCCCCAGTATCCGGAATCCGAACCGCCTGCCGCATATGCATACCCAACGAACGAAATATCGTCCGCCAATTGGATATGGCCATTCGGACGTTTGGAAATCCCCATGTTATGACAGAACTGAGAGATTCCGGTGCGGATGATCGCCGCCTGTGTAAAATGAATACCGTCGTTAGATTCCATCAAACAGATACCGCTGTTTTCCGTAAAACGATTATATGTTGAAAAAGCTACAAATTTACCGATATCTTCAATATAGACAACATCACAGGAATCCTGTCCGCCGCTCTTCTTATATGCAACCCCTTTATAATCCATTGTAGCCGGCCAGTTTTCGTCCGTTGAATCCGCAACAGAAACCATCTCAAAGTCGCCGTCCGGACACGTCCAAGTATAATAGCAATATAACTTACCGTCTAATTCTACAAAGCTGACCTCACCGGCGCCCCAGCTGCTGCCGGATTCGTTAAAATAGACGATCGGCTCCGGGTCGCCGCCCCAGCCTGAGCCGTTCCACTTTTCATACGGTCCGTCCGGATTCTTTGACCTGGCAACAAACAAATTATTATTGATGCCCCCGTTTGTACTGACAATCGTCGACGTATATCCGAGATAATAATAACCGCCGAAGTAAATCACACCCGGATCACATACGGAATAATGATCCATGGAGTCCGGCGTAGGCTGCAGAACAACAACCTCCTTCGACCAGGTTTTTCCTCCGTCATCGGAATGCTTATAGGTAAACCAGTCCCACTCACCCGAGGTACCGGGTGTAGCAAACCACGCATCAATGCTGCCGTCCGGATAATAAATGATGCTGGGACCGTAACGATAGCCCCACTCGTTTACAACAGGCGCAAATACATCATATCCGTCATCTGTTGTTTCCATGGTTACGTGCTGATTCTCGGAACCCTCCACGCGCGCAAGCGCATCCTGGAACACCTTGGGATCCTTTGCGGGATCATAGCTTTCCGAAGGCTCCTGCGTCGGGTCGGTAACCGGTTTCTTTTCTCCGCCGCTGCTTCCAGAGGCGCATGCCGATACGAAGAGAATCATAAACGACAAAAATGTAAACATTATAACCTTAAAAATAATTGGTCTGCGTTTCATGCTCTGCCAGTCCTCCTGCCAAATAAATTTTAAAAAAACATTTATGTTATATATTATATATACTTTTTTCATAATTACAAGAGATATCTTTCATATAAAAGCGTACCGCCGTACCTGCGGCGGCACGGCAGCTGGAATCGCGCTGTAAGTGCGCGCTTATTTTATAAACAGAATCATTCTGATTGACTTTATTTTTATAATACGTTTTTATAACGCGTTCAACAAAAATTAAAAATTTTCACAAAGGGGTTCACAAAACAGTCCGCGTGTGCTACAATAACACCGTTTGAATTGAACGGGGGCAATATTTCTGATTCAATACATATGAGAGGATTGGTCTGTATATGCAATTTCATATGAAAAAAAAGCATCAGATGAAACAAATCAAACGCATGATGTGGCACTGTGTCGCAAAAGGAACGCTTTCAAGAAAAACCATCAGAAAAATATACATAAGAAAACCTGTTTTCAATTATCAGCATATCTGCAGCATTCTATCCAATATTAAGCAAAATGTTTTTCCCTTTATTAAGCAAAACGTCTTTCCCTTTTCCCGCACCGCCTATAAGGTCGTGCTTTCCGCCGCTGTACTCAGCGCTTTTTTGTTTTATGTCTGCAACATCACGCAGGATTTAAATATGCTGTCCAAAGAAAACGAAGCACTGCTCCATTCTAATGATCAGCTCGCAAGTAACGTGGAATCGTTAAACAGTGCTATTGCGTACAATAAAAATATAACAAGAATACAGCAGGAAACCATTCTGAACCAGCAGGCTTCTCTTTCCGAAATTGAAAAAACCGTAGAAACAATTGAAGAACAATACAAAGAAAATCTTGAGAATCTTACCTCGCAGAAAGACGAAGCACTACAGCGCCTGATGGATATGATCCGGGATCTCGATATTTTCAGTACAATTGTTTCCCGTTCCGGCGATTTAACCGCCGCTTCTTCTCAAATTGCAGAAGCAAAGGATACGATCCGTGATTTGTTCGGCGATACGGAAGAAGCTGATTGGATTATTGAAAAGCTCGACAGCGAGAATGCAAAAATAATAAAATATCAGGATAGTTATCCGGATTTCTATCCGACAAACGGTTTCGTTTCCTCAAAATACGGTTACCGCCGCGATCCCTTTACCGGCGCAACCTCATTTCACAGCGGACTTGATATCGCAAATTCGGCAGGTACTTCTATTTATGCGTCTGCCACCGGTACAGTGATTCAATCCGGATGGAACGGAGAATACGGATACAGTATTCTGATTGATCATGGCAATGGCTTTCAGACGCGCTATGCGCATTGCTCGAAACTGTTGGTCTCTGTCGGGACCAGCGTATCAAAAGGCCAAAGGATTGCATTGATGGGAGATACAGGGCGTGCTACAGGTTCTCATCTGCATTTTGAGGTGATCTTGAACGGCAGTACGCAGAATCCAGTAAATTATATCGGCTGATTGTTAGATCTCTATATGAAATATAAAAGAACAGCAAATGCCGTAAGAATCAAAATTCTTGCGGTATTTTTTCGGTAAGGCAGCGATACGGCACGCTTGAATTTGCGAAGGGCTTTTTTATTTAAACGGATCCGCACGGCATTCGATCTTCGAATATCCATAGCGCTCTCTCCTTTTATAAATATTTTATTGATACTATTGTAGTACGGAAATGCCTGTTTTGTGCCAGTCTTATTAATATTCATTACAAATTCATATTTTTTTGGTATAATATAAAAGAAATCGGTATGATAGAAACGGAGGGCAATATGAGCGCAAAAAAGCGGCCGAATACGGCAGATCATAAACACACAAAAAAGCAGCGGCCGTTCCGGGTCTTTATGAAAGGATTTTGGGCTGCGCTCCGGGTGGCGTGCAAAACCGCTTTTGCGGTTATATTGCTGGCTGCCTGTATTGCCGGCGGATTATTAATCGGTGTTGTAGCAGGATGTATTATTACGACACCTCCGCTGGAGGATGAAGATTTATATATATCCGGTTTTACCTCATTCATCTATGATAATGCAGGAGAAGTGATCGGACAGCTGAAGGGCTCTGAAAACATTAATCGCATTTGGGTCGAAATTGAAGAAGTTCCGCGCAACCTGCAGCATGCATTTGTCGCCATAGAAGATGAACGGTTTTACACCCATCCCGGCGTAGATGTCAAACGGACGATCAGCGCTTTCTTAGGATACTTTCTGCCCGGGATGTCCAGTCACGGAGGCAGTACTATTACACAGCAAGTAATCAAAAATGTCACAGGTGACGACGCGCAAAGTGTGCCAAGAAAAATCAGGGAGCAGTGGCGTGCTTATCAGCTTGAGAAAAATTACAATAAAAATGAAATATTGGAATTCTATGTAAACGTAATCTATATGGGACAGGATCTTTACGGGGTCAAAACCGCCGCCCAGGCATATTTTGAGAAGGATCTGTCTGAGCTTTCTTTGGCGGAATGCGCGTTTCTTGCCGGTATTACAAATAACCCGGGCCGTTATAATCCGCTGACTACCACCGGCAGAAGCAACTGCTATAAACGGCAGATCATTATTTTAGATAAAATGCTGGAGCTGGGTTATATCTCTGAAGCCGAATATATCGAGGCGATTCAGACAGAATTAAAAATCAATGATGATTATAAAAAGGACGCCTCTTTAGCCTCAAAGCATTCCTATTTTGTAGAAGCGGTGATTTCCGATGTGCGGGAAGCTTTTATGGAAGCCGGATACACAAAAACCCAGGCAAACAACCTGATCTACAATACGGGAATCACGATTATAACGACGCAGGACAGCGCGATCCAGCAGATCGTCAACGAAGAATTTACCAATCTCAGCAATTTTCCTGCGAACCATCTGTATACGGATCCCAAAGACATGGCACAGGCTTCAATTGTGATTATGGATCATCATAATGGCCAGGTGCTAGCACTTTACGGCGGGGGTGTG
>USLW01000057.1 GCA_900555605.1 uncultured Clostridium sp.
TTTCCGTCCGGCACGTATAAGATGGAGCGTTCTCTGGTAATTGCCTCGGACCAAAAGGTTTCGCTGACGCTGCTTGGAGAAACGGGAAGAATTTCAAACAGTATGATCACCTCAGGCAGAAATGTGGACGGAAGTCTGATTGAGATCCGTATGCCGGGAGTAGCGCTTGCTTATCTATCGCTGTGCAATCAGGCCCAAACAGGGAATGTACTGCATTTTTCCGGAACCGATGCGAAGGCATCATATTGTTCTTTTTCCGGTACAGCTGCGGCAAACGACGATCCGCTGATTTTGGTAAGCGGTTCCCGAAATACGATATACAACTGCGGCTTTAACCCGCCGACGCCCACTGTCCACGCCATCCGTTTTACGAAATACGCCGATAAAGAGGCAAAGGATAATGCAGTAACGAATTGTCATTGGGGAGGAGAGCGCAATGCCGTACTTGTCGACTCAGAGGATCCCAGCGGATGTCAGGAGAATCTTACGATTGCCGAAAATGTTTTCCTGAATTATTCGGAAACGCAGACAGATATCAGAGCGGTAAAGGGCTGTGTGATCAAAAATAATATGTATGACCAAGGCGCGCTGTACTGCATGTACTTCAAGCCTGAGGGCGTCGGAATCAGCGGTATGGAGGTATATGATAATTATATCGCAGCAGCGTATCAATACAGTGGGGAAACAAAATCCGTGGCGATTCTGATGGATGACGCCGGCGGCGGCCGCCTGGAGCACGTTTCGTTCACTTATAATTTTATCGGCTTCAGCGGCCGCGGGATTGTTGTGCCCAGCGACGCGTTTTCTAATATTACGATTGCCTATAATCAGATCGGCGGAATGGCGCAGATGGGAATCGAAATGCCGGTTTCCAATAATAACACGATTCGGTACAATACCTTCGGCGGACTGCCTGTGACAATCAAAATTAACGAAGTAAAAGGAACAAATGTCATACAGTACAATACGGCAAATCGGGGTACCCTTCAAATTCCGTCCGCGTTTTTAAAGGATAACTTTGAACGCTGACTGTATACAGAGCGGCCTGTCCGGCGGCAGTCCGCTTTGCCATCTGGACGCACGCCGGAGAAACGGAGAATATTATGGACCAGAAAAAAACAAAAGTTTTGATAATATCCATTATATCAACTGCAGCGGTCATCATCGGAGCGTGTATGATTTATATTTTTGCGGCGTCAAAGCCTGCGGCAAAACCGTCTGACGCAGTGGTGAATCTGCCGTCTGACGCGCCGCTGTCCCCGACTGGAGAGGAAAACGACGCAAATCAAACGACGAAGCCATTACCGGAGGAAACGATGGACGAACAGCAGAATCATACGATACAGCCTTTGCCGGAACAGTCTGCCGGCGGGCAGCAGAATCAGACGGCTCCGCCTTCGGAGACGGGCGCTGGCTCCAGCACCGTTACGCCGGAGGGCGTGCAGCTTGTTACCATTGAAAGCATTGCGGATGAAAAAATCTATAATGTACGTTCCTACGGCGCGAAGGGAGACGGCGCTGCGGACGATACAGAAGCGATCCGGGCCGCGCTTGATGCGGCGTACAAAGCCGGAAAGGCAGTGGTATATTTTCCTTCCGGGACCTACAGGATCACAGATACGATCACGCTTGCCCGGAACGACGGTAAAATATTGGCCATGAAGGGAAATACGAATACGCGGATCGTCGGAGCGCTTGATCAGGATATGTTTGTCGTTGAAATGAAGTATAACTTCTTTGTATCCAATATCCGATTTGAGCATCAGGGGACAAAAGGCAAGATTTTTGACGCGCTGTTTTTGGTCGCTTCCAACTGCAGTTTTGCAAATGCCGAGGAAAATCAGAGCTCGATTGTCCGTTTTGCCGGATCGAACTGCAAGATTGAGCATTGTACCTTTACAGGCAGCAATAAAACCGCATATGCGCTGGAGTACTCTAAACGTGAGGTTGCCGGCGAATCTCAGATCTCAATCAACGATTATATCGTATCAAATGTGTTTCAGGGGACAGGAAGAGGCATTCTTGTCAATACAACAGAGCTCAATACGCGCGTCGAGGGACTCAAAATCGGCGGAAACCATTTTTCCAATACCGGTTCCGAGCAGGTTACCATTGAAACCATTCTGCATTGTGACGTATACAATAATGTCATGGAGGGCTCCCGCGACACCGCGGTTCTGATCCGTTCGAGAGGGCTGGCGGTTGACGGGCTGTTTGTTTATAATAATACCATCAGCGCCGGGGAGGCCTGTATTAAGGTCGCAGATACCAACAGCGGCGTAATCACGGTCAGCAATAACACGCTTTCAGATTCGCCCTACGGATTTTATATGATTTCACAGCAGTCTCAGACGCTGGGGATTTTCCAGAATCGGTTTAACGGAATGACAAAAGCAGGTGTTTATCTCTGGCCGAAGGGTTCGTCTACCATGGTGAGTGAAAATGCTTTTTCCGATATGAGCAATGTAACTGCCGTCAGAATCATCTCGCCCCAGGACGGATTTGTGGTGGTCGCGGATAATGTACTCGGCGGAGCGCTGACAGATATTCAGACAGACACTGCGGCCAAAAGCGTGGTGACGAATAACCGATAAAGTAGAAATGATAAGATTTAAAAATGAATAAAAGCACCCGGAGGACAGAATGAATCCTCCGGGTGCTTTTTACTTTTCACTATTTTGCAAGGTTTTGACTGCACTGAATCTTGCTTTGCATGCCATTATTTTTTTGCTTCTGCGATCTCGCTGACGCTCGTTACCAGACCCGCGAGAGACTGGATTTCACTTGGTATAATAATCTTTGTAGACTGGCCGTCTGCTGCTTTTTCAAACGCCTCTAATTTTTTCAGCGTAAGATAACCGTCCCGCGGCTGCGCCTCGTTGATCATCCTTATGGACTCGGCCTGCGCGCGCTGTATCGAAAGAATCGCCTGTGCCTCACCCTCAGCCTCTCTGATTTTTGCTTCTTTGATTGCTTCGGCTTTCAGAATTGCTGCTTGCTTTTCGCCCTCCGCAGCCAAGATCTGACTCTCCTTCTGTCCCTGGGCGACCAGAATTTTACTGGCTTTTTCACCCTCTGCACGAAGAATTTCTTCACGCCGCTGCCGTTCTGCCTTCATCTGCTTTTCCATTGCATCCTGAATTTCTGCCGGAGGTATAATATTTTTCAGCTCTACGCGGTTTACTTTAATCCCCCAGGGATCTGTTGCTTCGTCCAGAATGACACGAATTTTTGCATTGATGATATCTCGGGAGGTTAAGGTGTGATCAAGTTCCATCTCACCGATGATATTACGCAGGGTGGTAGCAGATAGATTCTCAATTGCGGAAAGCGGTTTTTCCACGCCATAGGTGTACATTTTGGAATCTGTGATCTGAAAAAAGACCACGGTATCGATTTGCATGGTAACGTTATCCTTTGTAATCACAGGCTGCGGCGGAAAATCAACGACCTGTTCTTTCAGTGAGACGATTTTTGCAATCCGATCTATAATCGGAATTTTAAAATGCATGCCTGTCTGCCATGTAGTTTTATACACGCCCAGCCGTTCCAAAACATAAGTTTTTGACTGTGGAACAATTTTGATATTTGCGACGATGATTGCAATCACCGCAATTACCAATCCGATAATAAAATAACCTTCCCAGCCCATCATTCATCCGTCCTTTCTATATCTGCCTTATTCTGATTTTCCAAAGCGGAAACAATTAATTTTACGCCTTGGATCTCTTCTATTATAACCATTGTCCCTTCTGTGATCGGTCTGCCGTCTTTTGAACGCGCGGACCAGACTGCGCCTTTGATCCGGACCTGCCCCTTTTCTTCGACATTATCAATATCTGCAATTACAAGGGCCTGCTGACCGATGCAGCGGTCTGCGTTTGTCGGCTGTATATTCCGAACCATAAATTTTTTAACAAGCGGCCGCGTCGCAATCAGCGCAATGAGCGAGACTGCAACGAAGACGATCAGCTGCAGCCAGAATGGGGCACCTGCCATCACGGCAAAGAATGCGCACAGCGCGCCCAGTGCGAACCAGACCGTCACCAGCTGCACGGTCAGCAGTTCTATTGTAATCAATACAATAATTGCCGCACCCCAGAAGATGTACATCTCATTCATATTATTTACCATGCCTCCACAGTATGAGGGCTTCCTTTCTTCGGAATCCATGCGCCGGAGGCAGCTTCCGCCGCCTCGGGAGCGCAGACCGAAATAATCATGTATCTTTCCGACTACCTTTATAACATAGATTTTCGCTGAATACAACTGCTTTGTATGGGTACGGCAGAGCTGTGCGCCGAAATGTGCGCCGCGCTGTGCCGGTGTTTTCAAAAAAAGATTGACAGAATGGCAGACAGTGTGTATACTGGTCAAGTGTTACTATATTTAGTGGCAGAGGCGAGAGTGGGTGATTCCCACTCTTTCGTTTTGAAAAGGGTTCTTTATTTTATCCCGGAGGAGATGAGCAGAATGCGGATTGCGCAGACGGTGCGGGAAATCACGGAACCGCTGATTGAACAGCTGGGGATGGAACTGATTGATGTGGAATATGTAAAGGAAGGAACAAAATGGTTTTTGCGGCTGTATATCGACAAGCCGGGGGGGATTTCTCTGGATGACTGTCAGCTTGTCAGCGAGCAGGTCGGCGAGGCGATTGACCGTGCGGACCCGATTCAGGGGGCATATATATTTGAAGTGTCTTCTCCCGGACTTGACCGGCCGCTGAAAACGGACCGGGATTTTATCCGATATCAGGGAGAATATACGGAAGTGGGACTTTACGTGCCCCGGGACGGACGAAAGCAGTTCTTCGGCAATTTAGTCGGCCGGCAGGACGGAAGAATTATAATTGAAACCGAAGACGGGGTACGGACGGAATTTGAGGAAAAGGACGTTTCTGTTGTAAAACGTGCGATTAAATGGTAACAGGCTAAATACGATGGAGGTTATGAACGGACATGAGCGCGGAATTACTGTACGCATTGAATGAGCTTGAAAAAGAAAGAGGCGTGGATAAGGAAATTATTATCAGCGCAATTGAGGAAGCACTGAACGCTTCATACGGAAAAACAGAAGAGGATGCCAATACGCGGGTGGAGTTCAACCGCGAAACAGGCGAGATCAGAGTTTTTGCGCAGAAAGAGGTTGTAGAAGAGGTCACGGATGAAAACAGCGAGCTGTCCTTGGCAGAGGCCAGAAAAATCGATCCTGAATTTGATTTGGGGGACATTGCGGAATTTGAGATTACTCCGAAAAATTTCGGAAGAATCGCCGCACAGAAGGCTAAACAGATCATTATACAAAAAATACGTGAAGAAGAACGGAACATGATCTATGAGCAGTATGTGACAAAGGAAAAGGATGTTGTCACCGGTACAATCCAGCGGATCGAGGTCAAAGAACATAAAGACGGTACAAAAGAACGGATCATACATGTGGACTTAGGACGGATTGAGGGCATTATGCTTCCGTCAGAGCAGGTGCCGGGCGAGCAGTATAAGGTATATGACAGGATCAAGGCATATGTGCTGGAGGTAAAGGAAAAAAGTGCAAAGAGCAAAGAGCCCTGTGTCATGATCTCCAGGAGCCATCCGGGGCTGGTAAAACGGCTGTTTGAATTGGAGGTACCGGAGATTCATGACGGAATCGTGGAAATCAAGGGAATTGCCAGGGAACCGGGCTCCAGAACGAAGATGTCTGTATATTCGCATGATGAGAATATTGAGCCGGTAGGCGCATGCGTCGGACAAAAGGGACTGCGCGTACAGGTTATTGTAGATGAGCTGCGGGGAGAACGCATTGATATTATCAAATGGTGCCCGTCAGCAGATGATTTAATTGCAAACAGTCTCAGCCCTGCGAAGGCAGTTCGGGTGTTTGTGGATGATGCGGAAAAGAGCGCTACGGCAATCGTGCCGGACAGTCAGTTGTCGCTGGCCATCGGACGCGAAGGGCAGAACGTCCGGCTGGCGGCAAAGCTGACCGGCTGGAAGATCGATATTAAGAGCGAGTCGCAGGTTCGTGCCAGTGTGGAAGAAGAGCTGTTCCATTCGGAAGGAACCTATTCTGACGAGAAGGCTTTTGATGACGGCCCGGACAATATGGAGTTGATGGAATGAAGCAAAAGAAAATTCCGATGCGCAGATGCATCGGCTGCTATGAATCAAAACCGAAAAAAGAATTGCTGCGGATTGTGAAGTCCGCAGAGGACGGCAGCATCTGTATAGATACTACCGGACGCAAAAACGGCAGAGGCGCCTACATTTGTCCCAGCGAGACATGTTTTGCGCAGGTGATCAAGGGGCACAAGCTGAATAAGGAATTCGAATGTGCGGTGAGTGATGAGGTTTATCAAAGTTTGATGGATTCGTTCCAGTCAAATGCAACAAAATCCGGAGGTGGAGCGATTGGATAATAAAATCAGAGTACACGAATTGGCAAAACAGTTAAAATCAACGAGCAAACGCATTATTGAAATGCTCAGTGAGATCGGCATTTTTAATAAGAGCTACATGAGCACGCTCGAAGATGAGGAGCTGCAGGCATTTTACAATCATATCGGTTATCATCCGGATGCGGGAAAGAAGCAGGAAACGATAGGTGCCTCTGCTATCGGTGCGGGAAGCAGCGAAAAAACAGCCTCTGCGGGAGGCACTCGCGCGGTCCATGGAGCCGGGCAGAAATCCAGCGGAATCGTAGTGCGCAGGATTATACATGATCAGTCGTCCTTTTCGGAGGGAAAAGCGCAGAATCCGCAGGGCGGGACTCCTTCCGGGAAAAAACAGTTTCAGCGTCAGCAGAGCAGAACCGCATCGTCCGGTCTGCGGTCCGGCTATGAAGTGAGAAGCGCAGAAAGCTATGAGGCGCTGCTCTCGGAGACGCAGGAGCGTCAGAAAAATGAGTCAGGTGCTGATCTGCCGGAAAATACCGCTGCTGAGCCGGCGGCACAGGAGACCACCACTGTACGCAGAATCAAGCGGATTGCAAAGAACAGGCCGGCGGAAACCGGAGACGCCGAGGTGCAGCGTCCGGAAACAAAAAAAGAAGGCACGGAAGCTTTTGCTGCTGGAGAACAGACACCTGCAGCGGGGTCTGCTGCTTCGATTGCTGTACCTGATGCTGAAAAAAATGCAGAACAGCCTGCCGCAGCGGCGCCTGCTGTAAAAACAACAGAGCCGATCTCAAAGGTTTACCATTATCAGGAGGAAATTGTGATTGACCTTCCCGAACCGGAAGGTGCCGCAAAATCTGATGATAAAAATGATATAGCCACATCAGATGCTGCGAAATCCGAGAATTTGCATGCAGAAGCGCAGGCACAGGCCCCCCGCACCGAAGGTGCGATGCGTACCCAAGGGACGATGCGGTCGGAACCCGCTGTTCGTTCTGATCGGCCTGTTCGTTCTGATCGGCCCGCCGGCACCGGGCGTCCGGATCGATATGAACGTCCCGCCCGTCCGGATGGGACGGACAGAAGCACCGGGCGGTTTGACCGCGGCGGCGTAAGACCGCAGGAATTGAACCGTGACCGCAGCCGGCCTGCACAGCCGGCCGCCGGCAGCAGAAATCCGGGCGGCTTTAGAAACAGTGACCGCCCGCGGACTGACCGTCCAAGAGACGACCGTCCAAGAGACGGGAGAAATCCCGGAGCCGGCAGACTGTCTATTCCCGCAGTGGATCCGGCAGTGGCTGCGTCACAGGAGCCGCGCAGGGATTTTGGAAGCAAAAATTACGATAAAAATATAGACCGGCCCCAAAAGAAGGACGGTAAAAAGGATCCCTCCCGGCTGACTCCTTCGGCAAAGGAAAAATATAAGCCTGCCAAACAGCTGGTGGGCGATAAGAAGGGCGTTTCAGAGCTTCTGAACGATGATGTCGTATATGAGGTAGAGTCTGTACCGCTGAAAAAGGGATCCCGCAAGCGGGATCAGAAAAGCCGCGGAAGAAACACGCCGGTATATAATCAGCCTGTAATTGCGGTACTGACCAATGTGAAGCTGCCTGAAAACATTACGGTTAAGGATTTTGCGGAAAAAATTAAAAAGACCTCGGCTGATGTGATCAAAAAGCTGATGCTGATGGGAATTATGGCGAACCAAAACCAGGTCATCGATTTCGATACAGCGGCGATTATTGCCGGTGAATATGGTATTACGGCAGAACAGGAGATCGTTGTAACGGATGAGGAATTGCTGTTTGAGGATCCGGATGATGCAGAAATCGATGAAGAGGCGGTGAGCAGGCCGCCTGTAGTCGTTGTAATGGGACACGTGGACCACGGTAAAACATCCCTGCTGGATGCGATCCGTTCCACAAGTGTCACTGCCGGGGAGGCAGGCGGTATCACACAGCATATCGGCGCCTATATGGTAAAGATTAACGATCGGAAAATTACATTTTTGGATACCCCGGGCCACGAGGCCTTTACCTCCATGCGTGCCCGGGGCGCCATGGTCACGGACATCGCCATTCTGGTGGTGGCTGCCGAGGACGGCATCATGCCCCAGACCGTCGAGTCCATCAACCACGCCAAGGCCGCCGAGATCCCCATCATCGTAGCCATCAACAAGATGGATAAGCCCGAAGCCAACCCCGACCGCATCAAGCAGCAGCTGACCGAGTACGGTCTGGTGTGCGAGGAGTGGGGCGGCGACACGATATGTGTGCCCGTTTCGGCAGTTACAAAGATGAATATAGATAAGCTTCTCGAAGCAATACTTCTTGTTGCCGAGATGAAGGAGCTCAAGGCAAACCCGAACCGTGCGGCAAAGGGTATAGTTATAGAGGCTCGCCTCGACAAGAACAGAGGTCCCATAGCTACTCTCCTTGTCCAGAACGGTACGCTCCATTCCGGCGATATCATAGTTGCCGGTACGTCCGTCGGACGCGTCAGAGTCATGGTTGACGACAAGGGCAGAAAGGTCAACGAGGCTGGTCCGTCCGTCCCCGTTGAGATAATGGGTCTTGCGGAAGTGCCGAGCGCCGGTGATGATTTTGCGGCTGTTGAAGATGAAAAGCTCGCAAGAGAGCTTGTTGAAAAGAGAAAGTTCGACGCTAAGGAAGAACAGTTCAAGCTCTATAAGAAGGTCAGCCTTGATAATCTGTTCTCACAGATCGAGGAAGGCTCGATGAAGAAGCTGCCTATCATCGTAAAGGCGGATGTACAGGGTTCTGTAGAAGCTGTTTCACAGTCACTGTCAAAGCTGTCAAACGATGAAGTAAAGGTAGAAGTAATTCACGGTGCGGTAGGTGCCGTAACAGAAAGCGACGTTATGCTTGCAAAGGCATCGGGCGCTATCATAGTAGGCTTTAACGTAAGACCTAACCCTGCGGCTGCAGACAACGCAAAGCGTGACGGTGTCGATATAAGACTCTACAGAGTAATATATGACGCAATAGAAGAAATCGAAAC